>JAKFVK010000013.1 GCA_021732205.1 Hyphomicrobiales bacterium
GCGCGATCATCGAAGACCTCGAATTCGTTCACGCCTCACCAGCATCACCTGCAAGCTGGCCCTACATCACCCAGAACCGCGATGCGGAACGGGCTCTGGCGGCGACGAAATCGCGGGTGACGCTGTGCGGCCATGTGCATCGTCCAACCCTCTATCATGCCCGCTCCGGCGGCCGTGTGGAGCATTTCGTTCCCATCAGCGGCGTTGCCGTCCCGCTACTCGCGCAACGACGGTGGATCGGCGTTCTTGGCTCGGTCGGCCAACCCCGCGACGGCGTCCCTGCCGCCGCCTATGCGCTTCTTGATACGAGTGCCAATACCTTGACCATTCTGCGTGCGCCTTACGATGTCGCCGGCGCGCAAGCGGCGATCCGTGCCGCCGGCCTGCCTGAAAGCCTCGCGGCGCGGCTGGCGCGGGGAGCTTGAAGATGCCAGGGCGCCTTGCGGCAGGGATGGTCATCGACGGCTTCACGCTGGTTGCCCCTCTTCATCGCGGCGGCATGGCCGAGTTGTGGATCGTCGACACACCCAACGAAACCATGCCGCTTGCCATGAAAATTCCCTTTGTTCACGAGGGTGATGATCCAACCGCCATCGTCGGTTTCGAGATGGAGCAGATGATCCTGCCACGACTCAGCGGACCGCATGTCCCCCGCTATGTGGCGAGTGGCGAGATTGAAGGTAAACCCTATCTTGTCATGGAGCGGATCGATGGAACGTCGCTGCGCCCGCTGATGGATGAAGGCCCGCAGCGTGGTGAGGAGGTCGCCGCACTTGGTGCCAAAGTGGCGCGCGCGCTCCACGCGCTCCACCTGCAGCATGTTATCCATTTTGATATCAAACCATCCAACGTCATGCTGCGCTCCAGCGGTGAGGCCTGTCTCATTGATTTTGGCCTGTCGCGCCATTTGCACTTGCCGGATCTGCTGAGCGAAGAGTTTCGCCTGCCGCTTGGCACCGGGCCATACATTTCACCCGAACAGGTGCTGCGCCAGCGTAATGATCCACGCAGCGACCAGTTCGCGCTGGGGGTGATGCTCTATGTGCTGGCAACCGGCCACCGGCCCTTCGGCAAACCGGAATCACTGTCCGCTTTGCGCAAACGGATATGGCGCCAGCCCATCCCGCCACGGGCCCTCAATCCCGACATTCAGCCGTGGTTACAGGAAATCATCCTGCGCTGTCTCGAAGTCGATCCGGCCATGCGCTACCCCTCGGCATCGCAGCTGAGCTTCGCGCTCGAACACCCCGACCAGACGGTTTTGACCGAACGCGCCCATCGCCTCACGCGCGGCAATCTCATGACTGCGTTCAAAAGCTGGCTGCGCTCGATTGGACAGGAAGCCGGTGATGTCACTCAGGCGCTGACGCCCGCCAGCGCGCCGATCATCCTTGTGTGCGTGCATCTGAAGGCGCAATCATCTCTGCTGCAGGCAGTTCATCATACCGTCACCCGCCTGATCGCCAGCCAGGCGCATATGCGGCTCGCCTGCCTGACGGTGCAAAAGATACGTGCGGTCGGTATCGACTCGACACTCGATGCCGAGGGTCGCAACATTCACCTGCACCATCTGGCGGAGTTGAGGCACTGGGCGGGTGATCTTGCCAAAGCCGCCGACCAGGTGACGTTTCATGTCATCGAGGCCAGCGATCCAGCTGCCGCCGTCATCGATTTTGCCCGCCACAACGCGGTTGACCAGATCGTGATCGGTGCACGCTCGTCCTCGGCGATCCGGCGTTTTCTTGGCAGCGTCTCCTCACGCGTGGTCGCCGAAGCCCCCTGCACGGTGACGGTGGTGCGGGCAAGGGGTGAGGCATCTATCGATGCTTGATTAGCCACGTGCGCCCATGCCATGGTCGGTGTCAAGAAAACGAGGATTGGGGAGGGTACATCATGGGCCGCGACGTCACCGAGGAACTGCGCGAGGCCGCCCTCCACTATCATCGTTATCCCCGCCCCGGAAAGCTCGAAGTCAAGGCCACCAAGCCGCTTGGCAACCAGCGCGACCTTGCCCTTGCCTACACGCCAGGCGTCGCGGTGGCCTGCGAGGCGATCGCCGCCGATCCGGCCCAGGCGGCCCATCTGACGGCGCGCGCCAATCTGGTGGCGGTGGTGTCAAATGGCAGCGCCGTGCTCGGGCTTGGCAATATCGGGCCGCTTGCCTCAAAGCCGGTGATGGAGGGCAAGGCGGTCCTGTTCAAGAAATTCGCCGGCATCGACGTATTCGATATCGAAATCGACGCCCCGGAGGTTGATCGCGCAGTTGATGTCGTGGCGGCGCTGGAGCCGACGTTTGGCGGCATCAATCTTGAGGATTTCAAATCACCCGAATGTTTCGAGATCGAAGCGCGCCTGCGCGAGCGCATGAAGATCCCGGTCTTTCACGACGATCAGCACGGAACGGCCATTATTGTTGCAGCCGCTATCGTCAATGGCCTGTCAATCGCCGGCAAGGATCTGGCGAGGGTCAAGATCGTCACGTCGGGCGCCGGTGCGGCGGCGATTGCCTGCCTCAACCAGCTGGTGGCGCTGGGGGCGAAACCCGAGAATATCTGGGTGACGGATATCGAAGGCCTGGTCTATGTCGGACGCGGCACGCTGATGGACCGCTACAAGGACGTCTTTGCCAAGAAGAGCGAGCTGCGCACACTCGCCGAGGTCATTGGCGGTGCGGATGTCTTTCTCGGCCTGTCGGCAGGCGGGGTCCTCAAGCCTGATATGGTGAAGGCGATGAATGAGCGCCCGCTCATCATGGCGCTTGCCAATCCGACGCCCGAAATCATGCCGGAAGAGGCGCGGGCGGCACGCCCTGACGCGCTGATCTGCACGGGGCGCTCTGATTTTCCCAATCAGGTCAATAATGTCCTGTGCTTTCCCTACATCTTCCGCGGCGCGCTTGATTGCGGGGCAACCACCATCAACGAGGAGATGAAAGCGGCTGCCGTCAAGGCGATCGCCGCTCTT
Source organism: Hyphomicrobiales bacterium (assembly GCA_021732205.1). Classification (GTDB taxonomy): domain Bacteria; phylum Pseudomonadota; class Alphaproteobacteria; order Rhizobiales; family UBA4765; genus Raskinella. The sequence goes on from JAKFVK010000013.1 coordinate 2,965, forward strand.
GCCCGCGAGGCGCCATCGGAAGTGGTGGCGCGCGCCTATGGCGGGGAAAGCCGCACGTTCGGTGCTGACATGCTGATCCCTTCGCCTTTTGATCCGCGCCTCATCTTGCGCATTGCCCCGGCAGTCGCGGAAGCGGCGGCGGCAAGCGGCGTGGCGAGCCGGCCGATTGTCGACATGCCCGCCTATATCGAGGAACTCAACCGCTTCGTCTTCCGCTCCGGCCTGCTGATGAAACCGATCTTTGATTCAGCGCGCGGGCAGATGAAGCGCATCATCTACGCGGAGGGCGAGGATGAGCGCGTGCTGCGCGCCACCCAGGTCATCCTGGACGACGGGCTTGCGATTCCCATCCTCATCGGCAGGCCGCAGGTGATCGAGGCGCGCTGCCAGCGTTTCGGGCTTGCGATGCGGCCGGGGGTTGATTTCGAGATCGTCAATCCGGAGAGCGACGTGCGCTACCGCGATTACGTCAAGACCTATCACGAGCGCACCGGGCGCAAGGGCATCTCGCTGGATGCCGCACGCACCATCGTGCGCACCTCCAATACCGTCATCGCGGCGCTGGCGCTGTGGCGCGGCGAGATTGACGCGATGATCTGTGGCGTCGAAGGGCGTTTTGTGTCACATCTGCGCCATATCCGCCAGATTGTCGGGCTCGCGCCCGGCGCGGACAGCCTCGCCGCATTGTCGCTCCTCATCACCTCATGGGGAACATTGTTCATGGCTGATACCCATGTGACGCTCAATCCGAGCGCCGAGGAGATCGCCGACATGACGATCCTGGCGGCCGGCCATGTGCGCCGCTTTGGACTAGAACCAGCCATCGCGCTTATTTCGCATTCTGAATTCGGCTCGCATGACGATGCTGAAGCGGACAAGATGCGACGCGCCGTCGAACTCATATGGAAGCGTGCACCTGAACTGGCGGTCGATGGCGAGATGCATGTCGATTCAGCACTCGAGCCCGAGAAGCGCGCCAGAATTCTGGCAAACAGCCGGTTGAAGGGCGCGGCCAACGTCCTCATCATGCCCAATCAGTCAGCCGCCAACAGCACGTTTCACGCCATTCGCGTGACGACGGATGCTCTGCCGGTTGGCCCCATTCTGGTTGGCACCGCCAAGCCGGCCCATATCCTGACACCCTCGGTCACCGGGCGCGGCATCGTCAACATGACGGCGGTAGCGGTAGCGGAAGCGCAGGCAAGCGACGCACCCGTCGTCAAGGCGGCGGGCTGAGGCGCTTGCTCACTCGCGCGCGTTGCCCCGCACAGCAGCGATCATCGCCTCGGCTGCCGCAAGCTCCTCAGGTGTATTAGCGTTGAAGAACGGGTCGACCGGGTCGCTCGCCCATTGCACGGCAACGCAGCCATGGCGCGCCGTCCATGTATCGATCTTCCGCAAATTTTCATCGACCATGGCCTGGCGCAAATTCTCACGAAGCCGCACCTGCCAGAGTGCGATCGTTGGATGGGTATAGCCGCCGGAGGCAGCGCAGGCGAGAGGGCAGTTCGCCTCACTCCTCGCTTTATGCAGCCGGCTTGCGAGATCGACGGGAAGAAACGGCCCGTCGGCTGTGACCGAGACCACCCATTGATAGCCGGCGGGATGTCCGGCCGCAAAATCAAGAGCCGCCAGAATGCCGGCGAGCGGACCGGGATAATCCGACACACCGTCAGCGATGACCGGCAGGCCGAAAGCGGCAAAGCGCCCAGCATCGCCATTGGCGTTGAGCACGAGACAATCGACCTGCGGGTGAAAGCGGGCGATGACATGGTCAAGAAGCGTCTTGCCGGCGAGGGGTTTCAGCGCCTTGTCGCCGCCACCCATGCGCCGCGACAATCCTCCGGCAAGGATGACACCAAGCGTGCGCGGCACGTCAATCATCGTCAGATGATCCCTTGCGGCGCTGGCGCGATATTTCGTCAGGAATTTTGGCAGGATCAAGATCGAAGATAAGGCGCTCAGCGCCAGCCAGCGCAACAAAGCGCGTACCGCGCGCGCGCCCGATCAACGTCAATCCGGCCTTGCGTGCCAACTCAACGCCCCAGGCTGTGAAGCCCGAGCGCGAGACCAGAACCGGTATGCCCATGCGGATGGTCTTCAAGACCATCTCCGAGGTGAGCCGCCCGGTGGTATAGAAAATCTTGTCGGCAGGATCGACGGCGTTGCGAAACATCCAGCCGGCGATCTTGTCGACAGCATTATGGCGCCCCACATCCTCCATATAGACCAGCGGATCGGCACTTTTCGCCAGTACGCAGCCATGGATGGCGCCGGCTTCGAGATAGAGCGACGGCGTCTGGTTGATGGTATGCGTCAGCCCATAGAGCCATGAGGTCCGCAGTTCCGCCGGCGGCAGAACGATCTTGTCGAGCGCTTCCATCATGTCGCCAAAGGCCGTACCCTGTGCGCAGCCTGACGTCTGGGTGCGTTTTTTCAACTTGCCCTCGTAATCGGTATGACGCGCGGTCCGCACCACGACGACGGCCAGATCCTCATCGTAGTCGACGCCCGTCACCTGATCGTCAGCCTGCAGCATGTTCTGATTAAGCAGATAGCCCAGCGCCAGCAAATCAGGATGATCGCCGATCGTCATCATGGTGACGATCTCCTGGGCGTTGAGATAAAGCGTCAGCGGCCGCTCGACGGTGACCGCACTGGTGATGGCCCGGCCGTTCTGATCTATACCATCCACCTTCACGGTCAGACGCGGGTCGTGCGGGTCGGGGCGGATGAGGTAGCTGTCGAGCGAAAGAGCCATGTCACCAGAATGGGGGTGACGGCAGTGATTTGGCAAGACCGCAGGCCGGAGTTGACGATGACGCCACGATCTCGCATTCCTCTGTGATGGAAACGTCCCGCCTTGATCTGAAGGGTCTGAAATGCCCCCTGCCGGCGTTGAAATTGCGCAAGGCTTTGACGCGCCTTGCGAGCGGCACCGTTATGATCGTTGAGTGCAGCGATCCGCTGGCGTCAATCGACATTCCCCATCTTCTGAGAGAGACCGGCGACCACCTCGAAGGCGAAAGTCGGGAGAATGGCATTTTGATCTTCACCGTACGCAAGGCATGATCACCAGCCCTCTCCCCGTGCCAGAAGGCGGTATGCTCGCCTTTTCAGCCGTGTGCCGGCTGATCGCGCAGCATGTTCGCCCTTGCGCCGCAGAGACGCTGGCGCTTGGCGAGGCGGCTGGCCTGGTGCTCGCTGCTCCGGTGATTGCCAAGGCTGACATGCCGGCCTATGCGATGGCGCTGCGCGATGGTTATGCCGTTATGTCCGAACGTCTCATCGGCGTCAGCCCCCTGTCCCCCCTGCCGCTTGACGCGGCCGCGCCGTTCGTCACGGCGGGGCAGCGCGTGCCTGACGGGTTCGATGCCATCTTGCCGCGTGAGGAGGTAACGGAGAGCGGTGATGCGCTCAGCGAAGCAACCTCTGGCGGACATATCCTTCACCGCGGCGCGCAGATCCGGCAGGGTGAGGTGCTGGTGGATGCCGGAACACGGTTGACGGGCGCGACGATGGCAGCGCTCAGGCTCGGCGACACCCGGAGCGTGATGGTACGGCGACCGCGCCTGGCGATCCTCGCTCTCGGTGAGGTGAATGGGTTGCTGGCCGAAGCCTGCCGGGACGTGTTAGGCGGGCTTTCCCCGGACATCCGTTGCACGACGACGAGCGGCGCGCTTCCCGCCTTGCAAAGCACCCTGCAAGTCGTGAACCCTGATGCTGTGATCACCATCGGCGGGCTTGGTGCGGGAAGCGACGACGTTGCACGGGCAGCGCTGGCGTCGGCGGGGATTGTGCTTGCGGCTGAAATGGCGGTGACACCGGGACGGCGGGCGGCGCTGGCGATGTGTGGTCAGGTGCCCGTTCTGGCACTGCCGGGCGCGCCGGAAGCCGTCATGGCGCTGACAATGACGCTCGGGCGGCTGATGATTGCCTGCCTGTCGGGAGAACGCCGCGGATCAGCGCCCTCACCTCGCCGTCTCAAACGCAAGATTGCCGGGCCGGCAGGATTGACGCGCATGGTCTTTGTGCGCGCCGAGGCCAACGGGATTATGCCACTTGGCAGCGAGCGGGTGAGCCTCAAGGGACTGGCGGAAGCGAGCGGGATCGTTCACGTCTCGCCGCAAAGCGAAGGCTTTGCCGAAGGCAGCGAGGTGGCTATTCTCGATCTCGATCATTGGCCAGACTGTGAGTGAGCATTCGATGAGCGAGACTATCAAGCCGTCTGCCATCGTCCAGCAGCAATTTCTCGACGTTGTGTCGAAGGAGGAAGCGCTGGCGCGCTGGCATAAGGCTTACCCGCCACGCCGGCTTGGAAGCGAAAAAGTGCGCCTTGAGGATGCGCTCGCTCGTGTGCTTGCGCAGGCGGTCAACAGCCCCATCGATGTGCCGCCTTTCGATCGCGCCCTTGTCGACGGATTTGCCATACGATCGGTTGACAGCACCGGCGCAAACGAGGCCCAGCCGCGCTATCTGGCGCTCACCCGGCAGAGCCTTGCCTGCGGCGATGTGCCGACGCCTGCCAGTATGGTCGAAAAGGGAAGCGCCACATGGATCGCCACAGGCGCCATGATGCCACGTGGCGCCGATAGCGTTGTCATGGTCGAGCACAGCGAACCTGACGGCGTGGGCGTTGCCATCCGGCAAGCGATCAGACCGGGGCAGGGAATGGCCTTTGCCGGCTCGGATATCGCGCGCGGCGAAACGGTTCTGCTGCCGGGCACCGTGCTTGGCTCGCGCGACATCGGCGTGCTGGCAGCGTGCGGAATTGGCGAGATCGAAGTGGTGCGGCAGCCGCGCATTGCCGTCATCTCCACGGGCGATGAACTGGTCACACCCGGCGAGGCTTTGGAGGCCGGCGCGATTTATGATTCCAATTCGGCCATTCTCGCCGCAGGCATTACAGAGATCGGCGGGCGGCCCGTGTCATTTGGGGTCATCCGCGACGATGAGAAGGCGCTGCGCAAGGCGCTGGCCGACGCGATGGCCGGATGCGACATGCTGCTCGTTTCCGGCGGGACGTCGAAGGGCAATGGCGACCTCACTCACCGTATCGTCGCCGGCCTGGGAGCGCCCGGCATTGTTGTCCACGGCGTAGCGCTGAAGCCGGGCAAGCCGCTTTGCCTCGCAGTGGCAGACGGAAAGCCGATCGCGCTTCTGCCTGGTTTTCCGACCTCCGCCATCGTCACCTTCCAGACATTCGTTGCCCCGCTGATCCGAGCCATGGCCGGACTGGCGAGCGCGCGTGATGGCGTCGTCGAGGCAGTGACGCCCCTTCGCATTGTCTCCGAACTGGGGCGCAGCGAATTTGCCATGGTGACGCTTGCCTCCTCGCCTGACGGTCTCAAGGCTCTGGCAACCGGCAAGGGGTCAGGTGCTGTCACGTCGTTCTCGCAGGCCGATGGCTTCGTCGAGATCGCACCGCTTGTCGAGCGCGTGGAGGCAGGTTCAACGCTCAACGTCACCATGATCGCCGGCGCGCAGGGTCTGCCTGATCTCCTGATCGCCGGCAGCCAGTGTGTCGGCCTCAACGCGCTCAGCCTTGATCTGGTGTCACGCCATGTGCGCCCCCGCCTTCTTGCGCTTGGCAGCCAGGCCGGACTGGCGATGGCCAAGCGTGATGAATGCGATGTGGCTCCGATCCATCTGCTGGATGCATCCAGCAATAGCTATAACGCGCCGTTTGTTGACAGCTCTCTCGACCTGGTTCCCGGCTGGCTTCGCCTGCAGGGTCTGGCTTTCCGCAAGGATGATCCGCGCTTTGCCGGTCGCGAACCCGAGGCTGCCATTCGTGATGCGGCCCATGATGCCGGGTGCATCATGGTCAATCGCAATCCCGGCGCCGGCACGCGGGTTTTGATCGACCGCCTGCTTGAAGGTGCGCAGCCCCCCGGCTGGTCGAACCAGCCACGATCGCATAATGCGGTTGCCGCAGCGGTTGCGCAGGGGCGCGCCGATTGGGGGATCACCATCGCGCCGATTGCTGCTGCCTATGGGCTCGGCTTTGCAGCGCTCGCCGAGGAGCATTATGATTTTGTCATCCCGGCAGCGCGCCGTGGAACGCCGGCGATTGCAGCCTTCCTTGCCGCATTGCGCGACGAGGACGTGCGTAGCGCCCTTGTAGCGATGGGTTTCAAGCCACGATGACGATCCGCCACCTCATCATCGGTCTTGCCGGGTGGAGTGGCGCCGGCAAGACGACATTGGTCGTCGGGCTGCTACCCGAACTGATCGGTCGCGGGCTCAAGGTGTCGACCATCAAGCATGCGCACCACACTTTCGATGTTGATGATGAAACCAAGGATTCCTATCGTCATCGCAGCGCCGGGGCCCGCGAAGTCCTGGTCTCATCGGCGCGCCGCTTTGCCCTCATGAGCGAGCATGACGAGGGCGGCGAGCCGGGCTTGCCGGTCCTGCTCACCCGCCTTGCTCCCTGCGATCTGGTGCTCGTCGAAGGCTTCAAGCGTGCGCCGCACGCCAAGATCGAAATCCATAGGCGGGCGAACAACAAGCCATTGCTTTATCCTGACGACCCGGCGATCCGGGCAATCG
>JAKFVK010000087.1 GCA_021732205.1 Hyphomicrobiales bacterium
GCCCGCTCCCCGGTAGGGATGGACGTTCGGCCACACCTCCGGCCCGCGCGGCGACAGCGCGCTGAACCTTTGGTAGGCGGTTTCAAGAAAGCGCACATAATGATCGGCATGGACAGCCAGGATGGCCTCACGCCCGTGGTCGCGTGGCGTCAGGCTCGTCAGGCCGATGCCGACAAGCGCAGTGACCAGTGCGCTTGCCCGCTCAGGCGTTTCAAAGGGCGCAACGATGCGGCCATGCATCATGAACTGGGTGGGCTTGTGGGCGAGCTGGGTTTCAGAAAAATAAAGATTCATCGCATGGCCTTGCATCAGGCGCGCCGCAGGAGGATCGAAGAAAAGCATAGTCGCTCGCTCCTTCCAAGCTGACGATCGGTCGGGCGACCAAAGACCGCTTGTCGAACTCATCCAGTCGTCGCATCATCCGCGCCACAGGCCACCAGCGGCAAGATGGCCATGACAGGGGAGAGTGTGACATGAGAACGGCGCGATTATTCCTCGGATGCCTGATGGCCTGTGTAACGACGCTGGCCGTTGCGGCCGATTATCCCGCGCCCAAAGAAGGCGCCTATATCGCCCGCGATTTCCGCTTTTCCTCAGGTGACGTGCTCCCGGAGGTCAAGCTCCATTACACCACCATCGGGGATGCGAAGAACGAACCGGTGCTGATCCTTCACGGCACCGCCGGTTCGGGCACCGGCATGGTATCGCCGGGCTTCGCCGGTGAGCTTTTTGGCCCCGGGCAGCCGCTCGATGCCACCAAATATTTTATCATCCTGCCTGATGCTCTCGGCGCTGGAAAATCATCAAAACCATCCGATGGGCTGCGTGCCAAATTCCCACGCTATAATTATGATGACATGGTGCTGGCTCATTACCGTCTCGTCACCGAGGGCTTGGGCATCAAACATCTGCGGCTGGTTCTCGGCAATTCCATGGGCGGCATGCATGCCTGGACCTGGGCCACCGCCTATCCCGATTTCATGGACGCGGTCGTGCCGATGGCCTCACAGCCAAGCGCAGTTGCTGGCCGTAACTGGATCCTGCGTCGTCTCATCATTGACAGCGTGCGCAATGATCCGGCGTGGAATAATGGCAATTACACCGCCCAGCCACCCGCGCTGAAAACAGCCAATGCCTTCTATGCCCTTGCCACCAATGGCGGCAATCAGGCGCTGCACAAGGCTGCCGCCACCCGCGAGAAGGCCGATCAGCTTCTCGACAAGCGGCTGAACGACCCCTTTACGGCGGATGCCAACGATTTCATGTACCAGTGGGATTCATCGCGCGACTATGATCCCGCTGCCAAGCTCGAGACCATCACCGCAGCCGTCCTTGCGATCAACTCGGCCGATGACGAGCGCAACCCTCCCGAGCTTGGCATTATGGAGCGTGAGCTGAAGCGGATCAAAAACGCCCGCCTCTATCTCATTCCTGCCAGCCCGGACACGGCAGGCCATGGCACCACGGGACAGGCGAAATTCTGGAAGGCGCAATTGCAGGAATTTCTGGCAAACGTGCCGCGCCGCGCCTTCTGACGATTATCGCCGGCGGCAGGACAGTCCAGCGCCTGCCGGCGGCGGAGATTCGCCTAGTCTGCAGGTGAACCACAGCGAATGCTTAAAAGTGAGGAAAAGCTATGGTGAGGATTGGCTTTCTGGGCCTTGGCAATATGGGCGCGCCGATGGCGGCCAATCTGCTCAAGGCCGGCCATGAAGTGGTAGGCTTTGATCCGATGCCGGCAGCGCGGGAGGCAGCCAAGGCGTTGGGACTGACGCTTGCCGCCTCGGCCAGGCTCGCGGTGAGCGAGGCGGATGTGGTGATCTCGATGCTGCCGGCGGGCAAGCATGTGCTCGCCCTCTACAGCGGCCCTGACAGTGTGCTTGCTGAGGCCAAGCGCGGCACGCTCTTCATCGATTGCTCGACGATTGATGTTGCCTCGGCCCGTCTGGCGAGCGATGCGGCCGTCAAGGCCGGCATGATGGCGCTTGATGCGCCGGTCTCGGGGGGTGTCGGTGGCGCTGCTGCCGGCACGTTGACCTTCATGGTGGGGGGCAGTGACGAAGCCTTCCAGCGCGCCAGACCGGTTCTGGAAGCGATGGGCAAGCGCATCGTCCATTGCGGTGGCGCGGGCAACGGACAGGCGGCCAAGATCTGTAACAACATGGTCCTTGGCATTTCCATGATCGCGGTCAGCGAAGCCTTCGCCCTTGCCGGCAAGCTTGGCCTGTCGCATCAGGCACTCTTTGATGTTGCCTCAACCTCCTCCGGCCAGTGCTGGTCGCTCACCACCTATTGCCCGGTACCCGGACCGGTGCCGACATCGCCCGCCAATCATGATTACAGGCCGGGATTTGCCGCCGCGCTCATGCTGAAAGATCTCACCTTGTCGCAGGAGGCGGCGACAGGCGCAGGCGCGATGACGCCGCTGGGTCGCCATGCCGCCGATATCTATGCCCGCTTCGCTGAACGAGGCCATGCGGGCGAAGACTTCTCCGCCATCTTTCGCCACATCGATCAGGGTCTGATCTGAGCCCTTGGAGAGCCACCATGCACATCGAACCGGGCGTCCTGAACGCCGCCAAGATCGTCTATGCCAATGCCGCCGCCGCAACCGTTGTTCTGGGCCAGAGCCGCTCGCTGTGGCGGGCCCCGCCATTGATCGTCTCCACCCTTCTGGCGGCGCTGTTCTTTTCCCTCTTCATGGAAATCTACCATGTGAAGATCGGCCCGTCTGAACTGCATTTCGTCGGCGCCTCGGTCGTTTATGCCGTTTTCGGTTTCGTGCCCACCCTGCTTGGCTTTGCGCTCGGCCTGTTGCTGCAGGGCGCTGTCTTCGAGCCCGGAGATCTGGTCCATCTCGGCGTCAACAGCCTGTCGCTGATGCTGCCGCTGTTTGCGGCCCATGCACTGGTGGGCCGCCGCTTCTTCTCAGCCGCCAACAAGATGCCTATCGGCTTTGCTGCCATCATCCGCTTCGATGCCATTTATTACGGCGGCGTTGTGGCGATGGTAGGCTTCTGGCTGGCGCTGGGAACAGAGGTCGCGACGTTCTCGGCCTGGCTCACCTTCGCCCTCTCCTATGTGCCGCTCATTCTGTGCGAGCCGCTGTTCACGGCAGTGGCCGTCCGCCTGTTGAAGAAGGTCGAATCAGCGCCGGGGATCGCCGCCTACACCATGGTGCCACGCCTCAGCGTGTGAGGGGTATCGCCCGCTCACTCCTCGCTCATGGCAATCAGCGACGCATTGCCGCCGGCGGCTGAAATATTGGTGCTCACCACCTGCTCGCTGGCAAAGCGTACCAGATAATGCGGACCGCCGGCCTTGGGGCCGGTGCCCGACAGGCCGCGCCCGCCGAAGGGCTGGGAGCCGACGATTGCGCCGATCATGTTGCGGTTGATATAGAGATTGCCGGCGGGTGAGCCTGCTTCCACGAGGGAGGCATTCGTGTCGATGCGCGTATGGAGCCCAAGCGTCAGCCCATAGCCATTGCCGGCGATCTGCGCCAGCAGGCGCTTGAGGCCAACCGGCTCGCCATGGGTGCCGCGCGTTGCTTTCCAGCGCACGACATGGAGCACAGGGCCGAAGATTTCCTCCTTGAGATCGCTGACGTCGCTGATTTCAAAGATGTGCGGGGCGACGAAAAACCCGGACGGCGCTGTCTTTGGCAGGTCTCCGGCATAAACGGTGCGCGCCTCGTTCTTGAGCCGAGCGATATGGCTCTGCAGCCGCTCGCGCGCCTCAGCATCGATGACCGGGCCGATGTGAATATGTGGATCGCGCGGATCGCCGATGGCAAGCTCGGCGGCAGCGCCTGCCACCATGGTGATCACCTTGTCGGCGACATCCTCCTGTAGGCATAACAGACGCAGCGCCGAGCAGCGCTGGCCGGTGGAGCGAAAGGCGCTCATCACTACGTCATCTGCGACCTGCTCAGGCAGGGCGGTCGCATCGACGATCATGGCGTTGATGCCGCCAGTCTCGGCGATGAACGGCACGATCGGTCCATCCTTGGCGGCAAGCTGGCGGTTGATCAGCCGGGCGGTGTCCGTTGAGCCGGTAAAGGCAACCCCCGCGATGCGTGGATCAGCAACGAGTGCTGCCCCCACCCGCCCATCCCCTGGCAGCAGAGCCAGCACATTGGCCGGAATGCCCGCCTCAAGCAGGATTTGCGTCGCGAGAAAGGCTATCAGCGGTGTCTGCTCGGCAGGCTTTGCCAGCACCGCATTGCCTGCAGCAAGCGCTGCCGTGACCTGACCCAGAAAAATTGCCAGCGGGAAATTCCACGGCGAGATGCACACGAACACGCCACGGCCTTTGAGATAAAGGCGATTATCCTCGCCCGTAGGCCCTGGCAGAACGAGCGGCGCGGCAAACAGGCGGCGCGCTTCGCTGGCATAGAAACGGCAGAAATCGACCGCTTCCCGCACTTCGGCGAGCGCGTCATCCAGCGTCTTGCCGCCTTCGCTTTGCAGCAGGGCCAATAGCGCACCACGGCGCGCTTCCAGGAGATCAGCCGCGCGCTCGAGGCATTGGGCGCGCTTATCCGCCGGCAGCGCCCCCCAATGCGGCTGCGCCACAAACGCCGTTTCAACCGCTCGCCTCACCACTTCCATATCGCTGTCGATGACGCTGCCACAGACGCTGCCATCAACCGGACTTGAGACCGGCACCGCCTGTCCTGATTGCGCCTTGCCATCAATGAGGGGCGCGGCCACGACATGCGCACGCCCGGCCTGCACTTCGCCAAGAAGCCCGGCAAGACTTTCGGCATGGCCGAATTCGACCCCGCGCGAATTTGGCCGCTCCTTGCCAAAAAGGTCCATGGGCAGGGCGATCTTCGGGTGGCGCGCCCGGGCAGGGGCGCCAATCAACGCCGCCGGGCGCTGCAGCAGGCTTGCAACCGGCACATCGGGATCAGCCGCGACGTTGACAAAAGAAGAGTTGGCACCGTTTTCGAGGAGCCGGCGCACGAGATAGGCGAGGAGGTCGCGATGCCCGCCAACCGGGGCATAGGTGCGGCAGGCAACGCCCGCCACCTCGCTCATGAGCGCACCATAAGCAGCCTCTCCCATGCCGTGGAGACGCTGGAATTCAAAGCCGTCCGGTTTGCCGGCTGCCTGCATGATGGCGGCGATCGTGAGCGCATTATGGGTGGCAAACTGCGGATAGAGGCGCGGGCGTGCGGCAAGCAGCGCCTGCGCCGCAGCGATATAGTTGAGATCGGTCATCGCCTTGCGGGTGAACACCGGATAATCGTCAAGGCCACGCTCCTGCGCCCGCTTGACCTCGCTGTCCCAATAGGCGCCCTTGACGAGGCGGACCATGAAGCGCCGCTCAAGGCGCCGGGCAAGGCCGTCGATCCAGCCGATCACCTCCAGCGCCCGCTTCTGGTAGGCCTGGATCGCCAGTCCGAAACCATCCCACCCGGCAAGCGACGGGTCGCTTGCGATCGCTTCGATGACGTCGAGCGATAATTCGAGGCGGTCGGCTTCTTCGGCGTCGATGGTGAAATTGAGATCGAAGGATTTTGCCGCCTGCGCCAGACTAATCACCTGCGGCACGAGTTCGGCCATCACCCGCTGGCGGCTCACCGCCTCATAACGCGGATGGAGGGCCGACAGCTTGACTGAAATCCCCGGGCGGTTGGGCAGTGGCGCGTTGCCGGCTGCCCGACCGATGGCTGCAATCGCCTGCTCATAAGAGGCGAAATAGCGTCGGGCATCGGCTGCCGTGCGTGCCCCTTCGCCCAGCATGTCGAAGGAGTAGCGATAGGATCGCGCCGTGCTGCCGGTGGTGCGCCGCAACGCTTCCTCGATCGTCTCGCCCAGCACGAAATGGCTACCCAGCACCCGCATCGCTTGGCGCGTCGCTTCGCGCAGCGTTGGCAGGCCAAGGCGCCTGCCAAGCCCGGCAATGATCCCGTCCGGCGTTTCGCCAGGGCGGATGATGCGGGCTGAAAGCCCCAGCGCCCACGCCGATGCGCTCACCAGCAGCGCGTCAGATCTGGCCTCGTGATGGGCAAAATCACCCTGCCCGAGCTTATCCTCGATGAGGCGGTCAGCGGTAGCCGCATCCGGCACTCTGAGGAGGGCTTCGGCAAGCACCATCAGCGCCAGCCCCTCCTTGGTCGAGAGCGAATATTCCCGCAAGACATCCTCAACACCACCAAGCCCGCCACTTTTGGCGCGAATGGCGGTGATGAGACGGGTGGCGAGCGCATCGATCTGCTGCTCGCCGGCCTGATCACGCCCGGCCTGCCGCAGCAGACGCTCGGCAATCGCTTCGTCAGGGCTTGCATAATCAGTACGGAACGCGCTCATCGGCTTCATCTCGCAGCTCACGGCAGGCATGAATGTGCGACAAGAAATATAGTGATTCCAGCATTGATTTTGTACATTATGCGTGGAAAAATACAAAAAAATTCATATTGATAGTGATTATCACATGATGATGCCTGATCGCCTGGATCGTCGCCTGCTCAGCCTCCTGCAACAGGAAGGCCGGATGACGACTGTCGAACTCGCCGACCGTGTCGGCCTGTCGCCGACCGCCGTCACCGAACGTATCAAGCGCCTGCAGCGCGATGAAATCATTCTCGGCTATGGTGCCCGGCTGTCACCGGAGAAGCTGGGGCGCGGTTTTCTAGCCTTCATCGAGATCACCCTCGACAAAACGACACCTGATGTTTTTGATCGCTTTGCTGCCGCCATCAGCCGCGTTCCCGACGTTATCGAATGCCATATGGTCGCTGGTGGTTTTGATTATCTGGTCAAGGTGCGGGTGGCCAATATGGCGGCCTATCGCCAGCTTCTGGGCGAGGCGATCCTGGCATTGCCCGGCGTGCGCGAGACGCGCACCTATGCGGTGATGGAAGAGATCAAAAGCTCGCCGGACCTGCCCGTCTGAGGCAGGGCGGGCTGCAACCTTTCCGCAACATTGCTGTTTGGACAGGTTGATGAACCGAAATTGAGCAGCGCTCTCAAAACCGGTTCAGGGCCATTGCTCATAATGGCCTCATCGTCATTCCGACGATCCTGTTTTAGGAGAAATGCCATGAAGACCTTGTCCCGCCTGTCGCTGTCTGTCGCGCTTGTCGGCGCGGCTTTGGGATTCGCCCTGCTTCCCGCTTCTGCAGCGCCGTTCGCGCCGGTTGCCGCCACCACCCTGAATGCCGCCGCCGCGCCTGCGATTGAAAACGTCGCCTGGGTGTGTGGTCCCTATCGCTGCTTCCACCGCCACGGTCCGGCCTATTGGCGCCCGCGCCCCGTTTTCGCGCCACAGCCCTTCTACGCGCCGCGCCCCTATTACGGCCGCCGCGCATTTTACGGCCACCCTCATCCCGGTTACGGGTATGGCCGGCCTCACTACGGCTGGTGAGTCAGGCGTCTGGGACATTGACGGTGGAAACGGGCAATTGATGTTCAGCGTGCGGGCAGCGAGATCACCGATAAGCTCGCCTGCCCGCGCGCTTCGCCCGTGACGCGCAAGATGGTTGCGTCAAAGGCGATGTCTTGCAGGTTGAGATCGCTGATCGTCACGTTGACCTTGACGTCGCTGCGGCTGGCCTCGACCTGCCTGGCTGCCGCAGCGATGCGCGCTTTGGCATCGGCGGCGAAGGGTTTCAGGTCAATCTGCGCCCGCTCCGCAATCAGCGAGGTGATGTAAGGCGCGGCGGCAGATGCCGCAGCCCCCAGGAGTCCGAAGGCAGCTTGGGATTTGACGTCGAGGGTGATGTCGACAAGCTTCAGTGATTGCGTCGCCTTGTCGAGTTCCGGCCGTCCCCACAGATAAACCTCGCCATCAGCCGAGAGGCCGAAGAATTTTTTCTCGGTGATCGTCACCTTGAGCGCAAGCAGCAGACGTTTTCCAGAAGGCGTGAGATCAAGCGCGCGGATCGTCACTGTTGCCGGGCCGGATTGATCCTGAGGGTAGGTCTTTCCGGCCAGCTGCACCGACAACAGCCTGTTCAGCTCCTTGAAGGGAACGTCAATGGGCAACGCCACGGTGATGCCGCCAGCATTGTTCTCTGGCAAAATCTCAAGGCGCGAGGGAAACGGGCACTCCGGTTGAGTTGCCTCGGGGAGAATGCGGGTCTGCGCCCGCAGGCCAAGCAGCAGATGCACGCCCTTGGCATCAATCACTGGCTGGGCGGCGACCGCCGCGACCGGCTTCACCTCAACATAGAGCGCCGGCGCGCCGGGTGCGACCGTCGGCAGCACCTTCGACAAGCACAGCCGTCCCCATTCCTGACGGGCGAGATTGATGATGCGGTCATCGCCGCGCAGGGTCTCTTCGGCTTTGACGATCTCGGCTGCCAGCGCCTGATTGACCAGCGGCTGCAGTTCGCGGGCAATATTCAGCTTCACCCCTGAAATCGTCAGAGGCACCTCCTTCAGCGTCACCTTGCCGGTAAGCCGAGGGGCGATGTGCCAGTCAGGCATCAGCTGCGGGCGTGCCTGCGCGTGGACGCTGCCCGAGATCGCCACCGTCTGGTCAAAGCGCAGATTTTGCAGTTGTGAGCCGATGCGCCCGCCAATCAGCCCGCCAAGACTCTGGGTGACGCTGCCGGCGCCCTGGCCGCTCACATGGACATTGCCTTTCAACTCGCTTCCAACCGAAAGCGCGCCACCCTGGGCCGTGAAGGTGAGAGGGCTGCGATCGATCATGTAGTCGATCTGGGCCTCGCGAAACAGCGACGGGGCGGGATTGGGCCTGGTGCCGGAGAGATGCGGCGGTGCAGCAGCGTTTGCGGCTGCGGCGATCGTCTCCAGCGGAATGGTGATTGGAATAATCAGATTTGACTGGCGCACCGCCGGCTGCAGCGGCGTCACGGATTCAACGAGTGGCCGCTCCTGCGTGATCGACCCACTGCCAAAGGAATGAAACAGGAAAATGCCAAGCGCCGCCACGAGGCAAACGGCTGCGCCAACAATTAGAAAGCGGATCATCTACAACCTCCGCGACATGCAGTCTCAGAGGTTAGACGGCAATGGTCGCAGCCGCTACAGGCTTCTTGCACAAAACGACGATATTGAGAGCGGGGTTTGCTCGTCAGGCGACTTGTTCAGCGGCCTGGCGCAGCGAAAAGCTCATATCATCAAGCGTGATGGCATGGGCGCTGAGGCTCCTCAGATCACGGCGAAACCGCATCGACAGCGTTTCGGCGATCTCGCTGGCGACTGCCGCATTGCCATCATGGATGAGGCAGAGCTCATGCCCGAGCTGAACGATTTGTTGTTCGAGCTCGCCCATCGCCTC
>JAKFVK010000167.1 GCA_021732205.1 Hyphomicrobiales bacterium
GATATTTCGAGTTCGACGCCCACCCCCCCATGATGATGCCGTAAACGCCCAATGACGAGATGGCGAAGATATAGAGGATACCGACATTGATGTCGGCGATCACCCAGCCCGGCCCGATCGGCACCACGGCCCAGGCTGCAAGTGCGAGGATGACGGTGACCAGCGGCGCCAGCAGGAAGACCGGGCGGTCGGCTCCAGCCGGGATAATCGGTTCTTTCAGCACGAATTTCAGCAGGTCAGCAAAGGATTGCAGCAAACCGAACGCGCCGACCACATTAGGCCCTTTGCGCATTTGCACGGCTGCCCACACCTTGCGGTCAAACAGCAGCAGGAAGGCGATCATCACCAGCAGCGCCACCAGCAACGCAACGCTCTGCAGGGCAATCAGCCCGCCCTGCAACAACGCTTTCCACACGACTTCGCTCATCCCCTTACTCCGCCGCTGTCGTCATGCGCATGGTCGATAAGCGCGCACATTCCGCCATCACCGCCGAGGCGCGGGCGATCGGATTAGTCAAATAGAAATCATCGATCGCCTCATTGAATGGCGCCTTATCGGCAGACATTCCCATGTCGGCGATTTTGGAAAGCGTCGCCGGATCGGCAATCAGCCGGCTGCCTGTTTTCGCCAGATCAGGGAAGGTGGAAAAAAGCGCCTGCCGCAACTGCGAGAGAGAATCGAACGGGAGTTTTGCTTCAAGCGTCTGTGACAGGGCACGCAGGATCGCCCAGTCCTCACGCGCATTGCCGGGCGGGAAGACAGCACGTTCGGTTTGCTGCACCCGCCCTTCGGTATTGACGTAGATACCGCTCTTTTCCGTGTAGGCAGCGCCCGGGAGAACGACATCGGCGGCCTGCGCGCCATCATCCCCATGCGAACCGATATAGACGGCAAACGTCCCGGGCGACAGCGCCACCTCGTCCGCTCCCAGAAGGAACAGCACGTCAAGCGCACCCTGACGGATCATCGCGCGCCCATCGAGCCCGTCGTTCCCGGGAACAAAACCGATCTCAAGCCCGCCCACGCGTGAGGCTGCGGTGTGCAGAACGGCAAAGCCGTTCCAGCCCGCATCATCGCTGCGCCCGATGACGCCGAGCGCCAGCGCCGCTTTGGCCGCAAGCGAGAGAACAGCGGCGCCATCCACCCGCGACAACGCCCCCTGCCCGATGATGATCATCGGATGCTTGGCTGCTTTCATCGTCTGGGCAAACGGATGATTGCCGGCAACCATCTCACTAAGCGTCTCCGAGCCAGCGCCCAGATAAGCATAGTCCCAGGCGGTATCAGCTTTCGTTCCGATGAAACCAATCGGGAAGCCGCCTGCCCGCCAGCGTTTGCGGATACGCGCATTGAGAACCGCCGCTTCGCGGCGCGGATTGGAACCGATGACGAGCAGCGCATCCGCCTTGTCGATTCCCGCAATGCCGGGGCCGAACACGTAGGAAGCCCGCCCACCATTGGGATGCAGCTTCGTGCCGTCCGGCCGGCAATCGATGTTGGGGCTGCTGAGCGCGTTCATCAGCTCTTTCAGCGCATACATCTCCTCAACGCTTGCCAGATCGCCCGCAATCGCTCCGATGCG
The DNA here is from genome assembly GCA_021732205.1 of Hyphomicrobiales bacterium. Lineage (GTDB taxonomy): Bacteria > Pseudomonadota > Alphaproteobacteria > Rhizobiales > UBA4765 > Raskinella. Next base: position 1,584 of record JAKFVK010000167.1, read on the forward strand.
CTTGCCCTGGGTGACCTTGATCTTGCTAGCGATGAGCGCGAAGGCTTCCGCGAAGCTTGCCGGGCGCAGCCGGCCATCATCGCGGATATAGGGCCGATCAAGACGCTGCGATTTGAGCCCGTCCCAGATGAAGCGGGTCTTGTCGGAAATCCATTCCTCATTCACCGCATCATTGGTGCGCGGCATGATGCGCATTACCTCATTGCCGCGCGCGTCCACGCGAATGGCAGACCCGACCGCATCCATGACGTCGATGGTCTCGGTCTTGGTGAGTTCCCATGGTCGCGCCTGGAAGGCGAATGGCTTCGAGGTCAGCGCACCAACCGGACACAGATCGATGATGTTGCCCTGCAGCTCCGACCCCATCGCCGCTTCGAGATAGGTCGTGATCTCCATATCCTCGCCGCGACCGATGGCGCCAAGATCGCCGACGCCGGCCACTTCCGCCGTGAACCGGACGCAGCGCGTGCAATGGATGCACCGCGTCATCACCGTCTTCACCAGCGGGCCGATATTCTTGTCCTCAACCGCCCGCTTGTTCTCGTGATAGCGCGTCTTCGACACACCATAGGCCATCGCCTGATCCTGGAGGTCGCATTCGCCACCCTGGTCGCAGATCGGGCAGTCGAGCGGATGGTTGATCAACAGGAATTCCATCACCCCCTCGCGCGCCTTTTTCACCATCGGCGTGCGCGTGTTGACAACCGGCGGGGCATTATCCTTGCCGGGCCGCAAATCGCGCACCGAGCGGGCGCAGGAGGCAACGGGCTTGGGTTCACCAACCACTTCCACCAGACACATGCGGCAGTTGCCGGCAATCGACAGGCGCTCATGGAAGCAGAAGCGCGGAATTTCTGCCCCCGCCGCCTCGCAGGCCTGCAACAGCGTCGCGCCCGCCGGAACGTCCACTTCCCTGCCGTCGACGATCAGTTTCGTCATGTCGTGCCCTTCGCCGATGAAGCCGCCGCATGGGCTGCCAGAAGTTCGCCTACCGCGATCCCGTTTATGGTGAAGCCGTCGAGCCGGCAATCGTTGATCGCAACCCCGGCAAGATTAGCGTTGGAAATGCGCGCGCCGGACACATTGGCGTTGTTGACCCTCAGTCCTGACAGATTGACGTCGTCCAGCGTCCAGCCCGACAGGTTGGCATTGTGGATATGCGTTCCCGACAGATTGACGTCGTCAAAGAGCGAACCCGAGAGGTCGCTCACCGTTACATCGAGCCTGTCCTTGACCTTGTCGAGCTTCATCACATCCTCACTGCAACGCCGCGTGAGCGCTGATACGCCGCTGGATTTCCTCTGCCGTCGCCTTGATGCGATTGAGCGCATGACGCGATTGGGCCGCATCCTCCGGCGACAGGCGCAGATAACAGGTCTGGGCACCGTCGACGATATAACGATCCTCGCTGAGGAGCGTCCCACGGCCTTCGGGCACCGTTGTCAGGACGACACGCGTCTTGCGCCCGGGGCGATGGGGTCCACAAATCTCCGCCACCTCGATACGCGTCTCCGCAAGCGGCGCTTCCAGAATAAGTCCGTCACCCACAAGCGTGATCGCCGTGCCGCGACGCCGTGCGCTGTCGGTAATCACGTCACGAACAATACGCACCGGCGCGTTCACCACCGTTCCCGGCGTCGTCACCTGCGGGCGCTGACCAAACTGCGGACGACCGGCACAGCCAGCGACCACCAGCACACTCAGCAGCAACATAACCGTCATCGGCCTCATGAGCTGATCCTTATCCGACATCCCGTCACTCTGCCGCCACTGCTATCGGCTCGCCATGGGAGTTGGCCGCATACTGGTCGATCCGCTTTTCGATCTCGCCACGGAAATGGCGGATCAGCCCCTGCACCGGCCACGCCGCCGCATCGCCAAGCGCACAAATCGTATGACCTTCGACCTGCGTCGTCACTTCCAGCAGCATATCGATCTCTCGCCGGCTGGACCGCCCTTCCGCCATGCGCTCCAGAACCCGCCACATCCACCCCGTGCCCTCACGGCAGGGTGTGCATTGGCCGCATGATTCATGCTTGTAGAAATAGGAGATGCGGGCAATGGCGCGCACCACATCAGTGGATTTATCCATGACGATGACGGCGGCCGTGCCAAGCCCTGATTTCAGATCGCGCAAGGCATCGAAATCCATCGGCGTGTCCATGATCTGGGCAGCGGGAACCATCGGCACGGACGAGCCGCCGGGGATGACGGCCAGCAGATTGTCCCAGCCGCCGCGCACGCCCCCGCAATGCTTGTCGATAAGTTCGCGGAAGGGCACCGACATCGCTTCTTCGAACGTGGCCGGCTTGTTCACATGGCCAGAGACACAGAAGAGCTTGGTGCCGACATTGTTCGGACGCCCGAAACTCGAAAACCATGAGGCACCGCGGCGCAGGATGGTCGGCGCCACCGCGATCGATTCGACATTGTTGACCGTCGTCGGGCAGCCATAAAGCCCGACATTGGCGGGAAAGGGAGGTTTGAGGCGCGGCTGTCCCTTCTTGCCCTCAAGGCTTTCGAGAAGCGCCGTTTCTTCGCCGCAGATATAGGCGCCGGCACCATGGTGGACATAGAGATCGAAATCCCAGCCATGGATATTGCCCTTGCCGATGAGTTTCGCCTCATAGGCTTCGTCGATGGCGCGCTGCAGCGCCTCGCGCTCACGGATGAACTCGCCGCGCACATAGATGTAAGCGGCATGCGCGCCCATGGCGAAGCTCGCAATCAGGCAGCCTTCGACCAGATGATGCGGGTCATGGCGCAGGATTTCACGGTCCTTGCAGGTACCAGGCTCGGACTCGTCCGCATTCACCACCAGATAGCTCGGTCGCCCGTCCGATTGCTTGGGCATGAAGGACCATTTGAGCCCGGTGGGAAAGCCTGCCCCGCCGCGCCCGCGCAGGCCAGACGCCTTCATTTCATTCACGATCCAGTCGCGGCCCAGATCGATCAGCACCTTCGTGCCGTCCCACGAGCCCCGCTGGCGCGCGCCAGCGAGCGAACGGTCGTGGAAACCGTAGATATTGGTGAAGATACGGTCCTTGTCCTGCAGCATGCACCTAGATCCGGTTGGGGTTGGAGAGGATCACCTTCGACACCTCCCCCGGTTTGGTTTCAACCTCGGCAAGCAGCGACGACTGGTCGCGCCACGCTTCACCTTCATAACTGATACGTAGCGCCACATGCCATTTGCCTGCTGGCAAATTCTCGAAATAAAAACGCCCTTTCATATCGCACTGTGTCTGGCGCGCGCCTTTGGCGAACGCGTCGCGCACCGCCGGATCGTTCTCGACATAGACGCCTGATTTGCGGATGCGCAGGAACTCACGAAAATATGTCGTATCAGGCAACAGATAGACGATACCGCCCGAGCAACGGGCCAGAAAAGCATTGGGACGCCGCAAAAACCCCTCGCCATCGATATGCGCTGTTCCCTTCGCCTGCCATGGCGCGTGCTCGGCTGCATCAAAAGCAACCGTCACCGCTTCCTTGCGCACCAGACAGCCGCCAAGCGTCAGCAGGGCAAGCGTCAGCCCTGCCGCTTTGGCAGCAACCGGGATAGCAAAGACGGGTGACGCCGCAGCCATTACCACCTCATGATGCCGGCTTGTCGCCGACAGGATTGGCAGGCCGCCACCCCGAGGCAAGCTTCTTTGACTGGCCAATCCAGTCATCGCGCACTGCCCGGCCATGGAAGCCCTGGAGATTGTCGTCAACCCATTGCAAATTCTTGTCTGACCACACCGCAATCTGGTCGAAATGGAACACGCCCATCTCGTTCAGCATCGTTTCAAGCTTCGGCCCAACACCCCAGATGAGTTTAAGATCATCCGGACCGCCCGCGCGTGCTCCACTTAGCATCATCGGCTTGTCTTCGGGCTTCGATGTCATCGCCGGTATTACGGGCGCAGGGTTTGCTGATGGCGGAGGCGCCGCAGGTGGCGGTGCGGCGGCAGGAGGGGCTGCGGCAGGAGCGGCAGCAGCCTTCGCGGCTGCGGCTGCCAGACGCTCGTCGAATGTTTTCTTCCATGAGCCGACCGCGCTGCCATCATAGAGCGCTGGCTCAAGGAGCGTCGTCTGGCCGCCCTCCTGTTCGGACATGCGGCGCTTTCCGCTCTGAACGCCAGCGGTCACGGGCTTTCCCGCAACAAAATTGTCGAGAAGCGCATTGAAGGTTTGAGCCGTCAGATCCTCATAGGTGTCGGAGAAGACCTGGATCATCGGCGCGTTCACGCAGGCGCCCGCGCATTCGACCTCTTCCCACGATAATTTGCCATCAGCGGAGAGATGAAACTGGTCGTGGTGGATGCGATGCTGGCAGATATCGATCAACTCGCCAGCGCCACGCAGGCGGCAGGGCGTGGTGCCGCAGACCTGGATATGGGCAGCACTTCCCACCGGCTGAAGCTGGAACATGGTGTAGAAGGTTGCAACCTCAAGCACGCGGATCTTGGCAAGGCCAACCATCTCGGCCACCACTTCGATGGCCTTCTCGCTCACCCAGCCCTCTTGCTCCTGCGCCCGCCACAGAATGGGGATGACGGCAGAGGCCTCGCGGCCGGCCGGGTATTTCGCGAATTGCGCTTGCGCCCATGCCTGATTTTCGCCCGAAAAGGCGAAGGATTTTGGCTGGACATCAGCAGGGGCTAAACGACGGACGGACATCAGTTGACACTCCCGCTGCGGCCCAAAAGGCAATAACGAGGGAGAAGAGAGAACGAGCGATATCCGGTCGCTCCCCCCCACCCGGACGCTACGCGCCCGACCTCCCCCTTGCCGGGGGAGGTTGGAACGGGAATGGCGCGTTGATCGTTCACCGATCCACCTCCCCGAAGACGATATCCAGCGAGCCAAGGATGGCGCTCACATCTGCCAGCATATGGCCACGGCACATGAAATCCATGGCCTGCAAATGGGCAAAGCCCGGCGCGCGGATGCGGCAGCGATAAGGCTTGTTCGAGCCATCTGAAACAAGATAGACGCCGAACTCGCCCTTCGGCGCTTCAACCGCTGCGTACACTTCGCCCTCGGGCACGTGATAGCCCTCGGTGTAGAGCTTGAAATGGTGGATGAGCGCTTCCATCGAGCGCTTCATGTCGCCGCGCTTGGGCGGTACGATCTTGCCCTGAAGGGATGAGACCGGTCCGCCGCGCTCGCTCCCCATCAGCATCTCGACGCATTGCTTCATGATCTTGGTCGACTGGCGCATCTCCTCCATGCGCAGGAGGTAGCGGTCATAGCAATCACCATTCTTGCCAATGGGAATGTCGAAATCGAGTTCTTCATAGCATTCATAGGGCTGGCTCTTGCGCAAATCCCACGGCGCGCCGGAGCCGCGCACCATGACACCGGAGAAGCCCCAGGCAAGGCCGGTCTCAAGCGAGACGACACCGATATCAACATTGCGCTGCTTGAAGATGCGGTTTTCGGTCAGCAGCGTCTCAAGGTCATCACACACTTTAAGGAACGGATCGCACCATTTGCCGATATCCTCGACAAGTTTTTCGGTGAGATCCTGATGCACGCCGCCGGGACGGACAAAGGCTGCATGCATGCGGCTGCCCGAGGCACGCTCATAGAAGATCATCAGCTTCTCGCGCTCTTCAAAGCCCCAGAGCGGGGGCGTGAGCGCGCCCACATCCATCGCCTGCGTGGTGACGTTGAGGATATGCGAGAGGATGCGCCCGATCTCGGAATAGAGCACGCGGATGAGCTGGCCGCGCTTGGGCACCTGAACCTTCAGCAGTTTCTCAACCGCGAGCGCATAGGCGTGCTCCTGATTCATCGGCGCGACATAATCGAGGCGGTCGAAATAGGGCACGGCCTGTAGATAGGTCTTGGCCTCGATCAGCTTTTCCGTGCCGCGATGGAGAAGGCCAATGTGCGGATCAACGCGGGTCACCACCTCGCCGTCCAACTCCAGCACAAGGCGCAGCACGCCGTGGGCGGCAGGATGCTGCGGCCCGAAATTGATCGAGAAGTTGCGGATCGATTGTTCGGTCATGATTGAGGCCCTGGGAACAATGACAAGGGCAATCGGCAGTTGGCAGTTGGCAGTTGTGACAGCAATATCATTGCTTTGAACCAGACTCGAGCGAACGGATCAGCGCTCGCAACATTTTCCCGACGGTTTCTGTCTGCGTAAGCAGTGGCTCCACATCGTCCATGAGAGCCAGCGCGACGCGCGCCGACAGCAGCAAATGGGTCTCGAGTTCTTTCAACGACCCCTGAGCAATTCGAAGAAACTGAACATAGGAACCCGTGTTTTCGCGGCCATACCCTTCCGCAATATTGGCTGGAACTGATACAGATGCCCGGCGCATTTGCGCCGTCAACCCATAGGTTTCGTCCTTGGGATAGGCCTTTGTTAAGCGGTAAATGGCTTCGGCCAACGTCATCGATTCCTGCCAGACGCGCAGATCGCGATAGGACTGTATGCTCAAGCCCTACACCCTCCTCACTTGCGACTGCCCATTGCCGATTGCCCATTGCCCTACTTCGCCTTCTCATCGCCCGGCAGCACATACTCCGTGCCCTCCCAGGGTGAGAGGAAATCGAAATTGCGGAATTCCTGAGCAAGCCGCACCTTCTCATAGACGACGCGCTTCTGCTCATCGTCATAGCGCACCTCGACGAAGCCGGTGAGCGGGAAATCCTTGCGCAGCGGATGCCCCTCGAAGCCGTAATCGGTCAGAATGCGCCGCAGGTCGGGGTGCTCGGAAAAATAGATGCCATAAAGATCATAGGCCTCGCGCTCGAACCAGTTGGCGGCGGGGAAAACCTCGATGATCGACGGCACTGCATTCATCTCGTCGGTCTCGACGGTAACGCGCACCCGGTGGTTCAATTTCAGCGACAGCAGATGATAGACGACATCGAAGCGCTTCTCGCGCGCGGGATAATCAGCGCCCGCGAGATCGACAAAACAGTGAAAGAGGCAGGCCGGATCATCGCGCAGCCTCATCAACACGCCAACGATGTCAGTGGCCTTCACCCTGAGATTAAGCTCGCCATAGGCAATGTCCGCGCTCTCAAGCGAGGAGCCCAGCAGACCGGTGACATGGCCTTTCAGCGCTTCCACACCGGCGATCTCGGCAGCTGACTGCATAAGCATCCCCTAGCGTTCAATGGTGCCGGTGCGGCGGATTTTCTTCTGCAGCAGCAGAATGCCGTAAAGCAGCGCTTCAGCGGTCGGCGGACAGCCGGGAACGTAGATATCGACCGGCACAATGCGGTCGCAGCCGCGCACCACGCTGTAGCTGTAGTGATAATAGCCGCCGCCATTGGCACACGAGCCCATGGAAATCACATAGCGCGGCTCGGGCATCTGGTCATAGACCTTGCGCAGCGCCGGCGCCATCTTGTTGGTGAGCGTGCCGGCAACGATCATCACATCCGATTGGCGGGGCGAAGCGCGCGGCGCAAAGCCGAAGCGCTCGACATCATAACGCGGCATGGAAAGCTGCATCATCTCGACTGCGCAGCAGGCAAGCCCGAACGTCATCCACATGAGCGAGCCGGTGCGGGCCCAGTTGATGAGGTCATCCGTCGAGGTGACAAGAAAACCCTTGTCGGCAAGCTCGGCGTTGACGTCGCTGAAAAAGGCGTCGCGCGGGGTTGCCG
>JAKFVK010000160.1 GCA_021732205.1 Hyphomicrobiales bacterium
GGTGGCGGGTCTCTGGCTGAGCTGGACCTTAACGACATGACGGTGACGCTGACAGACGAGCGCACCTCAACGACACGGGTCTTCGAGCGTTTCAGCGCGGGTTTTCATCGCACCCAGTTTGGTGCGTTCACCACGACATTGTCGTCAACCGGAGCGCGTGGGCCGTGGAAAGCCGCGATTGCCATCGGTCTTGCCCATGACCAGGGGCGCCCTTTCCAGCTCAGCGCCGAGACGATCTCGGTCCGCGATATGGTGGGCGAGGAGGGCGGCAAAATCGGCGGTGTCATTCTCGATGTGACGATGAACGGCCTGCTCGCGACCGAAGGCCGAATGACGCGCGTTGAAGGCATCGTCAGGGTGAGCGGCGATGGTGCCCTTGAAGGTCCGGGCTGGCAGGCGGATATCCACCGCGGCGAGATTGCGGTCGCGGTTGAGGAGGGACGCGACAGCGTCACCATTCGCCCTTCGCTCATCGCCATTGGTGGACTTGGCGGAATGATTTCGGGAACCATTGCCCTGCCAGCGGGCGTCCAGACGACGGATCGCCTGACACTCGACCTCAAGCTTGGCGCCATCACCGTTGATCGTCAGGGCGGCAGCATCCCTGAAGTTACAACCGCGACGATGCGCGGAAGCTTTGATGTTGCCGGCAAACGTCTGGACATCGTCGAGGGACATGTGTTCGGCGATCTGCCGGTCGCTGACGTTACGGGGTCGGTTGATTTTTCCGACAAGATTCCTGGTCTCAAACTGGAGATTAGCGCCGGCAATATCGGCGCTGGCAGCGTGCGCCGCGTATGGCCGCGCTTTATTGCAACGGATGCTCATGACTGGTTCATGGCCAACGTCAGTGCGGGCGATCTGACGAAATCGCATCTGAGCCTTGATATTCCGCCCGGTGTCCTCGACGGGCGCCCGTTGAAGCGCGACTATGTCAATGGAGAATGGCACGCGAAAGGAGCAGCGGTCCTGCTTGAGGCTGGATTGCCGCCGGTGACCGGTGCCAATGCGGTTGTCAAGTCAACGGGCACCTCGGTGCGTGCCGAGGGCCGGGACGGGCGTCTTGAGACGGCTTCAGGCGTATTGCTTTTGCCAAATGTCCTCTTTGTCGCTGACGGCATGGACCGGATCACCAGCATCGGACAGCTCGACGCAACGATGATCGGGGCGGCCTCCTCGCTGCTGGAACTCGGGGAAAAACGTGGTCTGGCACTTGGCAAGAGCGCGGGGCTTGATGTGCGACAGATCGCCGGTGACGGGCTGGCGCAAATCCAGTCCCGTGGTCCGCTTTACGCTGGCAAGCCGGGCACGGAAAACCTGCCAGGCTTGTTCACCATCGACGCCGAGTTCCGCAACATATCCGGCAAGGCGCTCGTCGATGGCCGCGATGTTGATCGCGGATCGTTCAAGGCGCGCAGCGATGGGCGCGCGCTGACGGTTGACGGAACGTGCCAACTGGGCGGCGTGCCATTCAAGATCACCGCCAGTCAGGACAATCCGAAAGCAAAGCTTGTTCTTCGCGCCGACGCCGAACTTGATGATGCGGCGCGCGGCAAGCTCGGTTTTGACCTGGGCAGTCTTGTCACGGGGCCGATGGCGTTTCGCTTCATCAGGGAAGCGCTTGGCAGTGAGCAGACGCGGCGGATCGAGGCTGATCTGACGCAGACCCGGCTGGCGCTCGCGGAAGCCTCGTTTGAAAAAACCAAAGGTGTTCCAGCCACTTTGTCATTGAGTTTGCGCGGGACGTCGCAGGTGGCGTCGCTGGAAGACATTGTTTTTCAGGGTAAGGGGTTTTCGGTCAAGGGACGGGCCAGGCTCGATGCCGGCGGCAAGCCCGTTCTCTATGAGCTGAACGAGATCAAACTTCGTCCTGATGATCAGTTTTCCGCGCGCTACGAAATCCGTGATGACGGCACCGATCTTCGGATCACCGGTCGCTCGCTTGATGCGCGGCCCTTCATCCAACGCTGGATGAGCGAAGAAGATCCAAATGAAAAGAGCGCCAAGCAATTCCGTTTGTCGGTCCAGCTCGAACAGGCCAATGGCAGCAACGGCGCCACGGTTCGTGATCTCAAATTCGATTACGTGCGCGACGGGCGCCAGATTTCAGATTTTTCACTCAATGGGCGATTTCCTGGATCGGCCCGCATCACCGGTCAGATTCTCAAGGATAGCGGCAGGCCTTATCTGCTGATCACGTCGACCGATGGCGGTTCGGCGCTGCAATTTATGGATGTCTATCGCAATATCCGTGGCGGCAAGCTGACGCTCACGCAGACGCTGATCGACCCGCAAGGGCGGAGCGAGCGGGGTGTTGTCCTTCTGGAAAATTTCCAGGTGGTCAATGAAGAGGCTTTGCGGCGACTGTTTGGTGCAACGCCGGTGCCCGATGATGAGAGTGCCGCCACCCGGCGCCGGCTTGGCGCTCAGGAAAGTGCGACGCTTGACCGGATGCGGGTCGTCTACACCCGGGCGCCCGGCCTGACACAATTCAGTGACGGTGTCCTGCGCAACTCCACGTTCGGCACGACGTTTGAAGGGCGCATCGACTGGCGGCGCAAGGCGGTTGATATGCGAGGCACGTTCATTCCCCTGTTTGCGCTTAACAATCTCCTGGCACAGATCCCGGTGATCGGGGCATTCCTGGGTGGTCAGAATGAGGGGTTGATCGGCGTCACCTTCTCGGTATCGGGGCCCGTTGCCGGACCGACGCTGCGCATCAATCCCGCATCGGTGATTGCTCCGGGCATTCTGCGTGGTTTTTTTGCCTTTGCGCGTGATGACGAGACCACGCCGTCAAACGGTGCGCGAGAGATACAAGACGGAACGTCGAAGGCCAATTAGAGCAGGCTGTGGAACAGCGTTAGCTCGGCCTCACCAGCACATGGCGCTTTTTCCCCATGGACAGTTTGATGACGCCTTCAGCAAGAAGATCAGATGCGCTGATTATGGCCTTTTCGTCGCTGACACGCTGATCATTCACCATAACCGCACCATTCGCGATGGCTCTGCGGGCTTCACCGTTTGATGCCGCGAGCCCCGCCCTGACAAAAAGGGCAAGCACACCGATGCCGCTTGCCAATTCACCGCTGTCGATGGGATAAGTTGGCAAACCTGCGGCCGCCTGACCCATTTCGAAGGTCGATTTTGCCGTTGTCTCAGCCTGTTCGGCTGCGTCGCGGCCATGCAGCAGAGCGGTTGCCTCGGTCGCAAGGCGTTTTTTGGCGTCGTTACGCTCAGCGCCCTGGAGCCTCGCCAGTCGCGCCACCTCGTCAAGCGGGAGCGTCGTGAACAGTCGCAGAAAGCGGTCCACATCGCCGTCGTCGCAATTGCGCCAGAACTGCCAGTAGTCATAGGGGCTCAGCATGTCGGCATTGAGCCATACGGCGCCAGCAGCGGTCTTGCCCATCTTGGCGCCCGACGCTGTGGTGATGAGGGGCGTTGTCAGGGCAAAGAGCTGGTGGGTCCCCATGCGACGGCCAAGATCGATGCCGTTGACGATATTGCCCCACTGATCCGAGCCGCCAAGCTGAAGATTGCTGCCATAGCGGCGCGCAAGCTCGACGAAATCATAGCTTTGCAGGATCATGTAGTTGAATTCGATGAAGGACAGCTCCTGTTCGCGATCAAGCCGCAGTTTCACCGAATCCATCGATAGCATGCGATTGATGGAGAAATGGCGCCCGACATCACGCAGCATGTCGATGTAGTTCATCCTGGTGAGCCATTCGGCGTTGTCCGGCATCAGCGCTGCCCGGTTAGGGGCAGTGAAATCCAGAAAGCGCGAAAAAACCGCCGCAATGCTTGTCTTGTTGGCGTCGATATCCTCGATACTGAGCAATTTGCGGCTTTCATCACGCCCGGAAGGATCGCCGACGCGGGTTGTGCCGCCTCCCATCAGGGCAATGGCGCGATTACCGCTCAACTGCAACCAGTGCAGCATCATGATCTGGACGAGTGAACCGACATGAAGCGACGGCGCGGTGCAATCAAAGCCAATATAGCCGACAACCTCACCGCGTTTTGCCAGCGCGTCGAGACCCTGCGGGTCGGAACACTGATGGATGAAGCCGCGCTCATCCAGGATGCGCATGAAATCTGAGGTAAAGCCTGACATAATTGATACTTCGCTCGATGGGGGCTTCGATATAACGCATAACCGCGCGGTTTGGATATTGATTTTGTTGGCGTTCCGTTCGGGATCGCAGACGGACAAAGCCTGCATACACGCGCTAGCCAACGCAGCAAAACGCGGCGTGTCAGGACACGCCGCGCATTGAAGCTGGGCAGATGGTTGAAGGGATCGTTATGCCTTGGCTGAGCAGCGGACGATGCGGGTGGGATAGCTCGCCATCTCGGCTTTGAAATGCGCCATTTTGCTTTCGACCGACGCACGGGTGATCATGCCGTTCGACATGCGCGTCAGGCGTGTCCATTCCGCATCGCTCAGATCGCGCATGGCGATGTGCGCCGTTTGGAGCGCCAGAGAATCGTCGGCTTCACGCACCAGAGTGATTTTTGCGACCAGAGCGGGGTCGTTGATGCCCACTTCGACCACATTGGCCTTCGACTGATGGTAAGTAATCTTGCCGGTCATCTTGTTGACGGCGCTGGCATATTTGAAACGGTTCGGCATCAGCTCGACGTAGGCGCTTGCGCTGTTGCACATCTGGCTGTCGGCAGCCCATTTGCCGGCGAAAAACGCAGGCCGCATCATGGATGCCTCGACGGGAGCCAACTCAGCGATGGTGACCGTCGTGACAGCGATGGCGGCCAAACCGCACAAGCCCTGCATGAGACGACGGGCTGATGCTGAGAGAGAGGCGTTTTTAGCTGATGACATTGGTCTTCTCCATCGTTGCGGCTTCCACCGGAGCCAAACCGGCAACAGAAATCGTTGCAGCGGCTATTGTTGACAAGGCCATTACAACAATTGAAAACTTACGAATAAATACTGATGTCTTGCATGTCGTTGTGTTCGTCATGTTTTTCCCCTATCCCCTTTTGAAGTCTTTTTGCACTCGTATTGTTGCCGTGGAATGTTGATGATCACTTACCGGCGATGATTAATGCTTGCTGATGACAACGAATTGAAAGAAATTCCTGAGCTATGACTAACAAAATGCTTACAGCGCTTGGCCTGATGTCGGGCACCTCGATGGATGGTGTCGACGTGGCGGTGATCAGGACCGATGGCGGCGGGATCGTCGAAACAGGCGGGCATTCGTTTCACGCCTATTCGCCAGATCAACGTGATCTTCTGCGTGAGGCAATTGTTGCCGCGCAGCCCCTGCGCAACCGCCATGTGCGGCCTGATCGTCTGGCACAGGCGGAAGCGATGGTGACGGACGTCCATGCCCAGGCCGTCATCAGTTTCATGACCAAGGAAGGGCTGACGCCCGGCGATATCGCGCTTGTCGGCTTTCATGGGCAGACCGTTCTGCATCGCCCGCAGGACGGGCTGACGATCCAGATCGGCGATGGCGCGGCGTTATCGCGGCAGATCTGCATTGATGTCGTCTATGATTTTCGCGCACACGACATGGAGCGCGGCGGACAGGGTGCGCCGCTGGTGCCGGTCTTTCATCAGGCATTATGCCGCTCAAGGAAGGTCACCTATCCGGTCATTGTCATGAACATTGGCGGCGTGGCAAACATCACTTATCTCGTCGCAGATGAAGCGCCGCCTGTTGCGTGTGATATCGGGCCCGGAAATGCCCTGATCGATGATTTCATGCTGGAGCGTAGCGGGACGGCGATTGACCGCGACGGTCTGATGGCGGCTTCAGGACGGGTTGATGCGGCAGTACTCAAGGCGCTGCTCGCGCATCCGTTCTTTGATCAGAAACCGCCAAAATCACTTGATCGTCATGATTTCAGTCGTGATCCGGTGGCCCCGCTCACAACCGCCGACGGGGCAGCGACGCTGACCGCCTTTACGGCACAGGCCGCGGCGTTGATCCTGCGTTATCTGCCGGAAAAGCCAAAATCGCTGATCATTGCCGGCGGGGGCGCGTTCAATCCAACCTTAGTGAGGATGCTGGCGGACGCCTTCGGCCTGCTGCCGGTGACAGCCGATGCGATGGGCTGGTCGACGCATGCGCTTGAGGCGCAGGCGTTTGCCTATCTCGCGGTGCGCTCGAAACGAGGGATGGCGCTGACCTTTCCCTCAACCACCGGTGTCGCGCGCCCGGTGACGGGCGGCATTCTCGCCAGGCGCTGAAACGGGTCAGGAGCGATTTCCGGTCGCTTTGCGATGGGTGGTCCACCCCGATGAACCCAGATGCTCCTGGGGCGCGAACCGCGCCTTGTAGGCCATCTTGCGAGAGCCTTCGACCCAATAGCCGAGATAAAGATAGGGCAGGGCCATGCGACGTGTGCGCGCGATATGATCAAGCACCATGAAGGTGCCGAGCGAGCGGTGGGCGCAATTTTCGGCATCATAGAACGAATAAACCATCGACAGACCGTCGCTAAGGACGTCGGTCAGCGCGCAGCCGATCAGTTCACCCGGCTGGCCGGCCTGCGTCGCGGGCAGGCGATATTCGATCAGCAGGGTTTCAACATGTGTATCCTCGATCATCAATCCGTAATCGAGAACGCTCATATCGGCCATGCCGCCTTCCGAATGACGATGATCGAGGTAGGATCGAAACAACGCATATTGCTCGCTGGTGGGGTGAGCGGGTATTTCGTTGACGGTGACATCGGTGTTTGCGCGCAAAATGCGCCTGAAGGGGCGCATCAGTACGAAATTGCGTGCCACAACCCGCGTTGACACGCAGGCGCGACAATTTTCGCAAGCAGGGCGATAGGCGATGTTTTGCGAACGGCGGAAGCCGCCTTGCGTCAACACGTCGTTGAGCTGGGGCGCGCGATCACCAACCAGATGGGTAAAGACTTTCCGTTCCTGCCGCCCGGGCAAATAAGGGCAGGGGGAAGGGGCCGTCAGATAGAATTGGGGCGTATCGCGGCTGTGCTGGGTCACGGATCTGCAAATCGTCGAAGCGGAGGCTCCAGCATAACCGCAACGCCGTGGCGAAAGAAAGGGGCAGGCCGCGGCCGGTAATGTCTTGCGACATGAAAGTGATGAGCTAGGGTCAGGACCCATTAATTTGGACGAAACGGTGGGAGAGAAATGGCGCGAGGTTGAGGAGCAAGCCTCCAAGAAGTCGTCTGACTTTCAAAGGCTTGCGACATAAAGATCGCGTCATTTCACCCCATCCGAAGGACAAGGCACGAATGGCAAACTGGTTCGTCGAAGCCCTCAACCATACCAAGGAGTATGCTTTTCGGGCTTCTCCTGCCATTTTATCCATTCGTGCCATGCCGTTTTGCCTAAATTAATGGGTCCTGACCCTAAAGAAAAACGACGATCAGGGACGCGCGCGCGAAAGATCGTTCACTAGCGTACAATCGAGCGCCATGTCATGCAGCAAGCGGCCGCGTCTGTTGAAAAAGCAGACAAGTAACGCGAGAGGCGTCAGGATGACGACGGAAATCCAGAACAGTATGGCGTGCCCCATCGCCGGTAGCGCGCCAATCGGCGTGCCAGTGGACGATATCAGCCGCACACCGACAGCGCCCATGCCCGGTGTCGATCCGCGGACGCCCAGCGTCAGCGCGTAATAGCCGAGTGCGACAACAGGAAATACCAGACCGAGAAAAAGCCAGGTCAGACCGAAGGTCACCAGGCCGAGCAACAGAACCAGGACGTAGCCGGATACGGTAAAAAGCATGATGAACATCGCATCGATGAAAAATGCCAGCGAGCGACGCGTCAGGATCCATTCGTAAAGGCGGCGATCTTCAGCCGATTGAGGCATCGTCACGGGCGATAGGGTGATTGGTGGATCTGACATCATCGGTCATTTCTCTGGCTGGAGGGCTCACCATCAGATGGCCCGCGCCCTGTCACAGCGCAAGGGTTGCCGGCGGGCAGGGCAGGTGGTTGGCGAGGCGGATGAAATCGGCGACCGTCAGGGTCTCCGCCCGGCGCGTCGGATTAATGTCCAGCTCTGCCAGCAGGTCTTCCGGTGTTTCGATCAATTGCCGTAAGGATGAGCGCAACATTTTCCGGCGCTGGCTGAATGTTGCCTGTGTGAGGCGCTCGAGCGATCGGCGGTCGCAATCCTCAGGGTTCGGGCGCGGCACCAGATGCACGACACTCGAAGTGACTTTGGGCGGCGGCACGAAGGCCGTCGGGGCGACGTCGAACAGGCGACTGCCGGTGCAGCGCCATTGGGTGAGGATCGACAGGCGTCCATAATCGGATGTTCCAGGTGCAGCATACAAGCGGTCCGCGACCTCGCGCTGGAACATGAGCGTCAGACTTGAAAACCATGGTGGCCAGGGTTCGACTGTCAGCCAGGATACAAGCAGGGCGGAGGCGATATTATAGGGCAGGTTAGCGATAATCCGCGCCGGCGATCCTGCAAGGCGAGGCGCCAGATCGATCTGCAAGGCATCGCCATGAATGATGTCGAGGCGCCCGGGATAGCGGCTTGCGATCATCTCAAGGGCTGGCAGGCAGCGCTGGTCACGTTCAACGGCGATCACGCGTTCAGCACCTGCAGCCAGCAACGCCCGCGTCAGCCCGCCCGGACCGGGGCCAATTTCAACAATGGTGATGCCATCGAGCGGGCCGGCGGCGCGGGCGATGCGTGACGTCAGATTGAGATCAAACAGGAAGTTCTGGCCAAGGGCTTTTCGGGCCGACAGATCAAAGCGCGCGACGATATCGCGCAGCGGCGGCAGATCATCGATCGCCGACATTACGCTCGCTTGCCTGTGAGGGAGGCGGCCAGTTCGATGGCAGCGATCAGGCTGTCGGGCCGCGCCGTACCTGCCGTCGCGATGTCGAGGGCGGTGCCGTGGTCAGGCGAAGTGCGCACGAAGGGCAGGCCGAGCGTGACGTTCACCGCCTCATCAAAGGCGAGCGTCTTCACCGGTATCAGGGCCTGGTCGTGATACATGCAGAGCGCGGCATCATATGTGCGGCGGGCGGTGGCATGGAACATGGTGTCGGCTGGCAGCGGGCCGCGCGCATCGATACCCAGTTCGCGAAGCCTGGCGATGGCGGGAGCGATGATGGTCTGATCCTCGCTGCCCATGCTGCCATCCTCACCCGCATGGGGATTGAGCCCGGCGATTGCGAGCCGTGGCGCATTGATCGAAAAAAGCTCTGACAGGCTCGCCG
>JAKFVK010000059.1 GCA_021732205.1 Hyphomicrobiales bacterium
GGGGCGGCGACCGAGGCCGATCATATCGTGGTTGACATGCTGGCGCGCGGCCACAGGCACGGGCTGGCATTGCCGGTACTCGATATCGCCGCCACCCATCTCAAGACCTATGATGCCGTGCGCGCCAGGGCGCTGGCCTGAATTCCGACGAGGCCATCCCATCTCCGTGATGAAAGCAGGTTCGAATGGATGTGCGCCAAATCCTGTTGTTTGATCAGGAAATTCTTAGCGAAGGTGGCAGGCAGCTCGTGGCGCCCACGCGTCGCATCGCCGCCGCTGCCATCATTCATAATCCTTTCGCGGGAAGTCCGCCGCTCGATGATTTCTCTGAACTCGTCGATATCTCAGTGCGTTGCGGTGAAATATTGACTCAAAAGATCATGCAAGCGCTGGGGCCTTTGACGCCTGTTGGCTATGGCAAGGCCGCGCTTGTCGGGCTCGCGGGTGATCTTGAACATGGCGCGGCGATGATCCATGTGCGCATCGGTCTTGCGATGCGCAAGGGAGCCGGAGGGGGACCAGCTCTCATTCCCGGAAATGCCAAGGTCGGCGCCGCCGGGACGTCGATTGATATCATCTTCGGCGGCATCGAGGATGGCTGGAACTATGATGCGATGGATTCGATGACGATTGCCGCACCCGATGGCCCGAAGGCGGATGAAATCCTGCTGGCGGTGGCTTTTCTCGCCGGCGGTCGCCCCAATGCCCGCATTCGTGGTGCGACCCAGTCAGCGGTCGAGGCGTTGGTCAGGGATATGAGAAAATAAGTCTCGATTGCTTGCCAAGGTTGAAAGAGGAGGCGTAGCCTCACATCAGATAATTCACTGCGCAGCAACACGGATGACATGGGAGGATGGTGATCACGACGGCGTATGCAGGTGAATTCTCCAGTACCCTCAAGCCGCGCGCGATTCACACGAAATCGTGCATCAGGCGCGGTAGTGAAGGGTTCGACGGTCATCAACTGGGCGTGATATAGCACAATGACGGCTTTTGGATCGTCGATTGCGTGCGGGCGGCCCACACGTGTGTATAGAAACTGACAGATGCCACATTCAATGGAGCAAAGCATGACGTCTCTTTCCCGGCGTAATTTCGTGTTGTCGGCTGCCGGCGCGGCAGCGGTTTTTGGCCTTGACAGGCAAGTTGAATTTATTGGTAGTGCCCATGCGCAGAAGGGGCCTGAGTTCAAACCCT
This sequence comes from Hyphomicrobiales bacterium, assembly GCA_021732205.1. GTDB lineage: Bacteria > Pseudomonadota > Alphaproteobacteria > Rhizobiales > UBA4765 > Raskinella. Next base: position 1,198 of record JAKFVK010000059.1, read on the forward strand.
TTGCCAAATTCAAGGTGGGTGACGCAGAAGTCACGACCATTTTCGACGGCATGTGGGAAAAGCCGCATGATCCGAATTTCGTCCGCAACGCCTCCGTTGACGACGTAAAAGCCGCACTCAAGGCCAGCGGACAGACGGATGCCCATGTGCCGGTCCCGTTCACGGTGACAGTAGTCAAACTTGGTGGCAAGACCATCATGTTTGACTCCAGCACCGGAGGTCAGACCGGTGGCGCCAATACCGGTCTCGTCTTCTCCAGCGGCATGAAGGCCGCTGGTATCGATCCGGCGAGTATTTCGACCATCCTGGTCACCCATTTCCATGGCGACCATATTTTCGGCCTCATGGCAAAAGACACCAACGCCCAGACTTTCCCGAATGCCGAAATCGTCGTGTCGGCGATGGAGTATAAATTCTGGACGGATGCGGGCGTCATCGACAAATTGCCCGCGCCCGCCCAGGGCCTTGCCAAACGCATTCAGGCAACCTTCCCGACCTGGAAAAATCTGCGTCAGGCCGAAGCCGGCACCGAGGTGGCGCCCGGCATCAAGTCAATGCTGACCAATGGTCATACACCCGGCCATACCAGTTACGTGGTCGGCTCTGGCTCTTCGCAGCTTTGGGTCACCGGCGACGTGACCAATATACCGGCGCTCAACATGAAAAACCCCGGCTGGCATATCGTGTTCGACTCGATCCCCGATCTTGCCGAAACCAATCGGCGGGGCCTGTTCGAGAAGGCGATTGCCGAGAAGGCCGTCCTGACGGGCTATCACTGGGGCGTGCCGGGCGCTGGCACCATCGTCAAGGATGGCAATGGCTACGCCTTCGTGCCTGTCGCCTGAACGACCTATCTTTGATTGATTAGGCAAGCGGCCGGAGCGATCCGGCCGTTTTTCTTTCAGCGACCGGGAAGGGCGACGCTCTGCTGGCGCCCGCCATATCCCGATTTCTGGTCACGGCCTTGAACCTGGATTGATGTGATGCCTGCTGGAATGGTGACACCATAAAGCTCGCGGGTGAAGGGCTGCTCGTCGGCGTGATCGTGCAGCAGAACGCGCTCGCCATAAACCTCACCCTTCGGACCAAGGATGCGGAAGGCATCAGCATAGCGTTGGGCGGTGTCATAGGGCGAGGTCATCGTGACGTCAAAATCAAACGTGTTATTGCTGCGGGCTGAAACTTTGACGGCCACGACGTCGGGGAACTTCGCTTCCGGTGTTTGCGCAGCGCCCGTGCGCAGTGCAGCCATCACGACGATGATCACCACCATCAGGTATCTATGCATTGCAATCCTCAACTCGTTTGGACCAGCGTCGCTTACAGCAGGTGAGACGGCACCATCACCTCGCCGCGCATGATCGGGCGCGCGGTGCGCAACGTGCCCGCCACCACATCCATATCCGCGCCCTTGCCGCTTGTCGTCAGCAGTACATCGACCTGACCTGACGGGTGCTCGATCCATATGGTGCGCGGATTATCCGGCGAGACTGTCGCGACCTCATGGGCGATTGACCCTTCAAGCGCGCAGGCCGCTGACACGCAGACCGCTCCGGTGACCGCATGGGCTGCGTGGAGCGCATGCGGGGTCAGATAACGCGACATGATGGTTCCTCCTGCCCGCGGGCGCCCGAGGAGACCGACCTTGGGGATCACCTTGTCGCTCACATCGCCAAAACCCATGCGCCGCCCGGCCTCAAGGCGGATGGGCTCTATGCGCGCAAAAAGTTCCTTGTTGGCATTGAACGCCGCGCGCGGCTCATCGCCCGTTACGCCAAAATCAGCAGCGCGCATCATGATCATCGGCATCGCCACATCGATACACGACACCTCGATGCCGCCGATGGTGTCGCGGACCTGCCCGGTTGGCATCATCTTGCCCGATACCGAGCCCACCACGTCCATGAAATTGAGAATGATGGGAGCCGCAGTGCCCGGAACGCCGTCGATGCGCGCGTCTCCATGATAGCTGACGCTTTTTCCCGGCGTCTTGACGATCGCCTCGATGCGCGACTGCGTGTTGACATTGTAGATCATCACCCGGGTTTCACCCTCGGATGCAGGGTAAAGCCCCGTTTCGATGGCAAACGGCGCAACCGCTGCCAACATATTGCCGCAGGATGGCGAGGTATCGACGAGCGGTTTGGCGATATCGACCTGCGCGAAGAGATAGTCGATGTCGACACCGGGGCGTTCCGATTTCGAGATGATCGCCACCTTGCTGGTCAGGGTGTCCGCCCCGCCCAGGCCATCGATCTGCCGCAGATCAGGCGAGCCCATGGCGGCCAGCAGCACACGATCACGGGCAGTGATGTCGGCTGGCAGGTCGCTTGCCTTGAAGAACGGCCCCTTTGATGTGCCTCCACGCATGTAGAGGCAGGGAATGCCGACAAGATCGCCCATAGTGCACGGCCTCCTTCAACGAATGGTCGATGACGGCCAAGTGCTAGACCCGGACAGCTTCGGACGCAATCGTTGATGGATACCCAGCATCAACAGGCAGGAATGCGGCTGTTATCCTCGCATCCCCAGCACTGTCGGCAGCCACAGCGACAGACCCGGCCAATAGGTAACCACGACGAGGAAGCAAAGCATCGTCAAAAGCCAGGGCCAGACCGCGATCGTCAGCTCGGTGATTCCCATCTTGGTTATCCCCGAGGCAACGTAAAGATTAAGCCCGACCGGTGGATGGCACAGGCCGATCTCCATGTTGACCACGATCAGGATACCGAAATGGATGGGATCGATACCGAGCTTCACGGCCACCGGGAACAGAATGGGCGCCATGATCAGGATGATCGATGAGGGCTCCATCACATTGCCGGCAATCAACAGCAGAATGTTGACCACAAGCAGGAAGGCGATCCAGCCAAGCCCCTGGTCGATCATCCATTGTGCCATCGCCTGAGGAATATTCTCATGCGTCATGAGGAAGGAGAACAGCACCGCATTGGTGATGATGTAGAGCAGCATGGCGCTGGTATTGGCCGAGGACAACAGAACACGCGGAACATCGGCGAGCTTCAGATCCTTGTAGACGTAAACTGCCACGATGAAGGCGTAAACGGCACTCATCGCCGCCGCCTCTGTGGGCGTAAACAAGCCGGCATAGATGCCGCCGATGACTATCACGATGAGCAGCAAGCCCCACAGACAATCCTTCAGCGCCTTCAAACGCTCCCGCGTTGTCGCCTTAGGCAAACGCGGGTAATTATTGCGCCACGCCCGATACCAGGTGGTCAAGGCAAGCAGAAACGCCAGACAAATTCCCGGAATGATACCGGCGATGAAGAGCTGGCCGATCGACGTATTGGTCGACACCGCATAGATGACCATGGCGATCGATGGCGGAATGAGGATGCCAAGCGCGCCGGACGTGGTGACGACACCAGCGCCAAAGCGCGGCGGATAGCCTTGCGCCACCATCGCCGGCAGGATGACCGAGCCGATGGCCACCACCGTCGCCGGCGACGAGCCGGAGATGGCCGCAAACAGGGCGCAGGCAAGCACTGCGGCAAGCCCAAGGCCGCCATGCCAGTGGCCAACCATCGCACTGGCGAAATTGATCATGCGCCGCGCCACGCCGCCATGGGTGAGGAAATTACCGGCGAGGATGAAGAACGGGATCGCCATGATCTCGAATTTTTCAATACCAGTAAAAAGTTTAAGGGCAACGGAGGCAACCGGCACCTGGGTGAGGGTGAACAGGAACGTCAGCACCGTCAGTCCGAGCGCGATCGATACCGGCATGCCGGTCAGCATCAGCGACAACAGCAGCGCAAACACGATGAGGGGGCGAAGCGAGGCAGGTACTTCAAAAACCCCGACCTTTTGCCCGACACATATCAGCACGATCAAAAGCGGAACGAGGATCAGAGCCAGCCCAAGGCGTTTACGTTCCCCCTTGACCTGAATGACCGATCCGGGAGCCGGTCCCTTGATTTCCTCGACGCCTTCCACCTGCATATGGTCGTGGTGCGGCAGCTCTCCGGTCTGCGAAAAGCTCCAGGCGACCTGCAGGAAGCGGAAACACATGAGCGCCGAGCCAACTGGCACGGCGAGATAGACCACCCACATCGGGGCTTCGAGATCGTTGGAGACCTGGCCGGTCTGATGGATGTGATAAACGAAATCAGCGCCCAGAACGGCGATGGTGCCAGTGAAAAGGGCCCCACACAGCAGACCGAACAAAACGACGCGCTTGCGCCGCTTTTCGGGCAGCATGAGGACCAAGACGTCGACGCCGACATGGATGCCTGTACGCACGCCATAGGCAGCGCCGAACTTGGCCATCCACACGAACAGGTAGATGCAGAGTTCCTGGGCCCAGGACAGATCCCAGGCGACCAGCCACAGGAAAATCGCCTTGAAGAAATCGCTGATCCCAGGATAGCCATGCGCCGCCGCGATCTTGGACCAGTCGGCTGCGCTTGCCGCTCCATAGCGGTGCACAACAGCGACGAAGATGATCATCGTTGCCGCCGCAATCATAACGGTGATGATGATCTCTTCCAGCCGATTGAGCAGTCTGGACAGAGGATTGACTGAAGTCGTCATCGCGGCAGTGGTCATGGGAGCACCTGCAGGCCGAACCGGGACACGCCCGGTTCAGCACCCAAGAGAAAATCGATTAGGCAATCAGGCCGTTTGGCCGGTGACTTTCCGCATGATATCGATGGCTTCCTTGCCGACCCGGCTTTCAGCCTGCTGCCATACCGGCAGCAACGTCTTGAGCCATTCGCCGCGCTGGGCGTCGGTCAGTGTGTGGATCGTCGTTTTTCCCGAAGCCGCAATGTCGCGCAGCGCATCGACATTCTCCTGAAGCGCGATCGAATTGGCATAGACCGACGCCTCATCCATCGCCTTTTCGAGGGGAGTGCGAATGTCGGCAGGCAAGGCTGCCCAGATCTTCGCATTGACGATCACGGCATACTGCAGATGTCCGTGTTTGCCATTGGTGATGTGCTTCTGCACTTCATGGAATTTCTGAGTGTAATAATTTGACGGTGTGTTCTCGCAACCATCAACAACCCCGGTCTGGAGGGCTTGATAGACTTCCGAGAAGGCAAGAATCTGGGGAATCGCGCCGAATTTGCGGAAATAGAGATCGGCGATCTTTGAACCCGAAATGCGGAATTTGAGCCCCTGGAAATCAGACGGCTTCAAGAGCGGCACATTCGCCGACACCATGTGAAAGCCATTATCCCAGAAAGCCAGGCCCTTGACGCCGCGCGGCTCAAGCTTGGAGAGCAGATACTGGCCCAGTTCGCCCTTGATCAGGTTTTGGAACTGCGCTTCATCCTTGAAGGCGAACGGCAGGTCGAGCGCTTCGAATTCTTTCGCTCCCAGTGGCGCGAATTTGGCGGTCGAGGGCGCCAGGAACTGCACGGCGCCAAGCTGCAGCGCTTCAATTTCTTCCTTGTCTTTGAAGAGCTGCGAGTTGGGGTAGGTTTCGACCTTCACCTTGCCGCCAGTGTATTTTTCCGCAAGTTCACGGAATTTGATTGCGCCCTTGCCCTTTGGGGTATCGTCTGCCGCCACATGGCTGAATTTCATCACCAGCGGCGCCTGCGCGCGACCGGGAACTCCGTACGCCGCTGCCAACGCTGCTGTACTGACGCCTAAACCGAATTGACGACGAGAAATTGATCCCATTTTTACCTCCCTGTTGCGGCCGTTTCGCCGCCTTTCCTGATTCATAACCGCAAAACCACAGTCTTGGCTAGATCAAAGTATAAGGTTCTGGTGTGTTCATGCCGTATTGCCTTGCTAACGGTGCTGCCGACGCTCGGCTGCGCTGCGCAGGAGTGCCAGCCCGCGATAGAGCCCATGCACCATCTTAGAATAGGGAAGCAGGAGAAACAGGCTCAGCACCACCCCAAGATGAACGGCAAGCAAGACACCCATGGCAGCCGTTTCACGTGCCAACAACAGCGCAAAGCCCGTTACGCTCGTGGCAACAAGCAACACAACGAACGCGCTTTCCATGCCAAACGCGCGTGCGTCAGCGAGATGGGCGCCCCGTCTCAGCTTTTGATGCAGCAGCCCGATCGGCCCGATGATGAGGCCGATGCCGCCGACACTGCCCAGCACGACCGGCAGGTCATAAGGCGGGTAGGGGGCCTCCATGCCGAGAAGATAATGATAAAGCGTTGCGACCGAGGTTGCCGCAAAGCATAGCAGGAAGCCGTAAAACGTCAGGTGGTGATAAAGCCGCCGGCGATCTTGCCCCGCGTCATCGACATCGCAGCCAGCGCCCCCGCCGCCGAGATAACGCAGCGTGGCGACATCGTTGACAGCCAGCGCCGCGTCATCTGGCGATATCGCCGGCTGCCGCGAGCCGAGCCAGAAAGTACGTGCGCCCATCGCCATCGCCGCCAGTGCATAGGTAAATGCCAACCCGAACAGCAGCGCCATCGCATTGTGCGACATGAGACGATAAAAGGCACCGGGGCCGGTATGTACGGCAAACATCTCGCCGCCGGCAGACCAACCAACAAAGCCCACAAGAAACAGAGAAATGCAGGTGGCCGTCAGAAGGCCCACCACCATGCCATTGGCACCAAACAGCGGCTTAAAAGCCGGTGGCCAGGCATAACTCAGATAGGAATCATTCCTCACCTTGGCCAGGACCGCTGGCACGTTGACGGCAAATTCGTGCGGCGGCGAAAACTGGCAATCCGTGTAGCACGCACCGCAGCCATGACAGAGATTGGCGAGATAGTTGAGATCAGTGTCACCAAATTCACGGCGCAATTCCATCGCCGGAAAGACCGCGCATAATCCTTCGCAATAGCGGCACGAATTGCAGATCGTCATCAGCCGGTCTGCTTCCTTGAGCGCCTCAGTTGCGTGCATGGCGCGCCGCCTCCCGTCCAGCGATGCGTCCAAAAACGCTGCCAATTGTCATGCCGATGCCCGCCGCATAGCCTTGCCCCAGAACGTTGCCGGCCATGATCTCGCCGGCGGCGAACATATTGGCCGACGGCTTCCCGTCAGCCATCATCATGCGTGCCTGCGCATTCACCCGCGTGCCCAGATAGGTGAACGTGATGCCTGGGCGCACCGGATAGGCATAAAATGGCGGGGTCTCGATGCGGCGCGCCCAATGTGACTTGGCGGGGTGCAATCCTTCGGTGCGGCAATCATCGAGGATGGTATGATCGAATGTACCGGGACGCACGGCGGCGTTGAACCCGGTGATGGTCTTCTCCAGCGTTGCGCCATCAAGATCGAGCTTGCCGGCAAGGTCGCCGATCGTCTCGGCGCGGATCGGTGGATAAAGAGAGGGCATGAACTGCTCCAGGCACGGGGCATCGAAGATGATGTAGGCGATCTGCTCAGGTTGCGCTGCCACCAGCCGGCCCCATATGGCGTAGCGCTTGGGCCAGATATCCTCCCCTTCATCATAGAAGCGTTCGGCCCGCCGGTTGACGACAATCCCGAACACGACGCAATCAAGCCTGGTGATGATGCCGCCATCGAATTTCGGCGCGCGGGCGTCGATCGCCACCGCGTGGCACTGCGTCGCGTCGCCGATCGCTTCGACGCCCTTATCCAGCAGCAATTTGAGCACCGTACCCTTGTTGTACGGCGTGCCGCGAATGAGAAAATTGTCGGCAGCCTCTCCCCAACTCTCCTTGAGCCAGGCGATATTGGCCTCAAAGCCACCGGCAGCCGCAATCAGCGTCGCAGCCGTGACGGCGTGGCGCTTGTTATCATGGGCAACAATGGCGTTGAGAAAAAAACCTTCTTCAATTGTCATATCAACGATCTCGGCGTCATAGCGGATCGTCACACCAAGGCGCTCGGCTGTAGCGTAAAGCGCGTTGAGCATTGCTCGCCCGCCACCGAGGAAAAATGAATTGGTGCGCCCGAGGCTCAACGTACCCCCCAGCGAGGGCTGCCAGCGCACGCCCTGCT
>JAKFVK010000149.1:0-4836 GCA_021732205.1 Hyphomicrobiales bacterium
AGCCATCGGTGCCTCGCGCTGGCGCATCCTGTTTGGTGAAATCCTCCCCAATGTAGCGCCCCATCTGATCGTGGTTGCAACCCTTGAGATGGCAAGCGCCATCCTTCTGGAAGCAGCGCTGTCGTTTCTGGGGCTGGGTGTGCAACCGCCTTTGCCCTCGTGGGGCCTGATGATCTCCGAGGCCAAGGCCTACATGTTTTTCTCCTTCTGGCTGATTGCGCTTCCCGGTGGCGCGCTTGCCGTGCTGATCCTTGCCATCAATCTGGTCGGCGACGGGCTGCGCGATGTTCTGGCACCGGATGGACGCGGGTGATGGCTACTCCGCTCCTTGCCGTTGACGGTCTCGACGTTACGATCGCCACAAGGCGAGGGCGGCTCAGTGCGGTGCGCCGCGTGTCGTTTTCAATCGAGGCCGGTGAAACCCTGTGCCTGGTTGGTGAATCGGGGTGCGGGAAATCGATGACGGCGCTCGCCCTCATGGATTTGCTGCCCAAAGGTGCCGTGCGCCGGGTCGAGCGTTTCATTTTCGACGGCAACGATCTCAAAAGTGCGTCGCGCCAGCACATCAATTCGCTGCGCGGCACGCGCATGGCGATGATCTTCCAGGAACCGATGAGCGCGCTCAACCCGGTCTATACGATTGGCGAGCAGATGATCGAAGGTTACCGGTTTCACCGTCACGTCAACGCGCAAACGGCGCGCGAGCGGGCCATCTTTCTTCTCGACAAGGTCGGCATCCCCGCCTCATCAGGCCGGCTTGAGCAATACCCGCACCAGCTGTCCGGGGGATTGCGCCAACGAGTGATGATCGCCATGGCGCTGATGTGTGAGCCGAAGCTGCTCATCGCTGATGAGCCAACGACAGCGCTTGATGTCACTATTCAGGCGCAGATCCTGCATCTGCTTGCAGATTTGCAGCGGGAATTCGGTATCGCCCTGCTGCTGATCACGCATGATCTGGGCGTCGTTGCCCGCATCGCCACGCGGGTGGCGGTGATGTATGGTGGCGAGATCGTCGAGGACGCATCAAGCGAGCGCCTCTTTGCCTGGCCGCGTCATCCCTATACGCGTGGTCTGATGGCCTGCATTCCGGTGCCGGGGCGAAGTGAACGCGGACAACGGCTTGGCACCATTGCCGGAACGGTCCCCTCGCTTATCGGCAACATCGAGGGATGCGCCTTCCGATCCCGTTGTGTGCAAGCTGTAGCTCATTGCGCTGATGCGGTGCCGCTCAATGCGATGGATGATCACCGCTGGCGCTGCCACGTCGAGACCGCCCGATGAGCGTTGTCCTTTCTGCTGAGGGTGTGTCGCGCCATTTTTCGGTCGGTCAGGGGCTGTTTCGCCCGCGACGTCAGCTCAACGCCGTCAACGGCGTCGACATGGCACTTCATGATGGCGAGGTGCTGGGTATTGTCGGGGAATCGGGGTGTGGAAAATCGACGCTGGCGCGCCTGTTGCTGGGGCTTCTGACCCCCTCTGCGGGCGTGATCCGACTGGGCGGGCATGATATGTCCACCCTGGCGCGCCGCACGATTGCGCGGCAGGTGCAGCCGATCTTCCAGGATCCGTTTTCCTCACTTAATCCGCGCCAGAGAATTGCCAGCATCGTTGCCTTGCCATTGGCGGTGCACGGCACCTTGCGGCACGAAGAAAGGCGGCACAAGGCGCTCGACATGCTGGAGCGGGTCGGACTTTCGGCCCGGTTTGCGGATTGCTATCCGCGCGAATTGTCGGGCGGCCAGCGCCAGCGTGTTGCAATTGCCCGCGCGCTGGTGATGAAGCCGCAGATTGTCATTTGCGATGAACCGACTTCGGCGCTTGATGTGTCGGTGCAGTCGCAGATTCTTAATCTGCTGATGGATTTGCGTGAGGAATTCGGCCTGACGCTGGTCTTTATCAGCCATAATCTGGCGGTGGTCGAACATTTCGCCACGCGGGTCGCGGTGATGTATCTGGGGCGGATCGTCGAGGAAGCTGAAACGGAAGCGCTGTTTGCAAGGCCGCGCCATCCTTACACCCGCGCGCTTCTTGCGTCCGTCCTGACGCCAGAGCCAGGGCGTGGCATTCCCGATACCGGGCTTGGGCCTGCCTATCCTGATCCGCTCCATCCGCCGCCGGGCTGCCCTTTCCACCCGCGCTGCCGCGAGCGCCTTGCTGCATGCAGCGACCGGTTGCCGCTCCTTGATCGCGGCGAGCGACATCGCGTTGCCTGCCATCTTCAGGTGAGTTGAGCGATCAGTTCCTGGTCTGGATGTCAGCAAACTGCAAGCGCGCCAATTCGCCATAAAGCCCACCGGCGCGCACCAGTTCCTCATGTTTTCCTTCTTCCACGATGCGCCCCTGGTCGATGACGAGAATACGATCGGCCTTGAGAACGGTCGCCAGGCGGTGGGCGATGACGAGCGTGGTTCGCCCGATCATCAGCCGGTCGAGCGCGTCCTGCACCAGGCGCTCGCTTTCGGCATCAAGGGCGGAGGTTGCCTCATCCAGCAGCAGGATCGGCGCATCGCGCAGGATGGCGCGGGCAATCGCCACGCGCTGGCGCTGGCCACCCGAGAGCGTCACACCGCGCTCGCCAATCGCCGTCTCAAGAGCGCGCGGCAACATGCGGATGAAGTCGAGCGCGTGGGCAGACCTGGCGGCGGAGGCGATGTCCTCGTCACGCGCCGCTTCCTTGCCGTAGCGGATGTTGTTAGCGACCGTGTCGGCAAACACCGTTGGATCCTGCTGCACGATCGCCATGCGCCCGCGCACTGCCTGTGGATCGGCCTTGCTGATGTCGATCCCGTCAACCAGGACACGGCCCTGTTGCGGGTCATAGGCGCGCAACAGCAGCGATAGAATCGTCGATTTGCCTGCGCCTGACGGGCCTACAATGGCGATGCGCTCGCCTGGGCGAACCGCAAACGACAGATTGTCGAAAACCGCGTGATCGGGCCGCGTCGGATAGGCAAAAGTGACGTTGTCAAAGACGATTTCGCCGCGCGCCGGTGTCGGCAGTGCCAGGGCGGGCATGGGGGTCTTCACGGTGATGTCCTCGCGCAGTAATTCGCTGATGCGCTCGGCAGCTCCCGCCCCTTGCGCGATCTCCGCCCAGACCTGGGACACCTCGCCAAGGGCGCCGGCGGCCAGCATGGCATAGAGGACGAATTGCGACAGGGTGCCGGCGCTGAGGCGCCCGGCGATGACGTCGCTGGCACCAAACCACAGGACCATGACGACCGATGAAAAGACAAGGAAGATGGCAATCGCCGTCAAGGCGGCGCGGGCGGCGGTTGACTGCCTTGCTGCCTGATAGGCCCCTTCGGAATAGGTGGTGAAGCTGTCGCGTGCCGCCTGCTCATGGGTGAAGGCCTGAAGCGTGCGCATGGCAGCGATCTGTTCGCTGGCATAGCCGGCGGCATCCGCCAGCAGGTCCTGGGCGCGCCGGCTGCTGCGCTGAACCTTGCGGCCAAACACAATCAGCGGAATGACGATGACAGGGATGGCGGCAAGGACGAAGGCTGCAAGCGATGGCGCGGTCAGGGTCATCAACACGGCCGCACCGATGAACATGATGCCATTGCGCAGGGCGATGGAGGCGGAGGCGCCCACCGTCGATTTGATCTGCGTGGTGTCCGCCGACAGCCGCGAGGCGATTTCGCCCGAGCGTGCGCTGTCGAAGAAGGCAATCGACAGGCGGGTGAGGTGGGCAAACAGATCGCGACGGATATCGGCTACCACGCGCTCGCCCAGAGTGATGACAAAATAATAGCGCAGCGACGAGGCTGCGGCGAGAACAGCAACGATGATGATCAGCACCGTGAAATACTGGTCGATGAGCCCGCTGCGGGTCGAATCAAAACCATTATCGATCATGCGGCGGACGGCTAGTGGAATGGCCAAGGTCGCGCCGGCGGCGAGAACAAGGCCGCATAGCGCACCCATCAGCCTGCCGGGGTAGCGCAGCGCATAGGGCACAAGCATGGCCAGGGGACGCAGATTGCGGGCGCGCTGCGGGGTTGCCTTCGCTTCGGCTGGATGGGTGTCGGGTGATCTCACCTGGTGCTCCTGCCCGATGGGCGTTTATCCATAAACCAGCTTCAGACTTGTTTCATCCGCCGGGCTCGGGTATAGGCTCGCCCAACTTCCACATCTGGCGCGGTTGAGGCGCGGGGTACCGCCTGACGGTATCCGCTGTCCAGCATGTCCCATACCGCGCAGCGCAAGGACAAGACCATGAAGAAAGACATTCATCCTGATTATCACACTATCAAAGTGGTGATGACGGACGGTACCGAATATATGACGCGCTCGACCTGGGGTAAGGAGGGCGACACGATGAATCTCGATATCGATAGCTCGACCCATCCCGCATGGACCGGCGGCGACACCAAGCTGCTGGATCGTGGCGGGCGTCTGTCGAAGTTCAACCAGAAGTTCGGCTTCCTGAAGAAGTAAGAGCAAGGGCTCGCGCCACTTCGGCACAAACAGCCCCGTCCGGCTCTTGTCTTAACCCGCTTTTCCGGCAAACGCCGCCGCAAGGCGCGCCAGATTGTTGCCAACCGCGTTGTCGGCAGGCGGCAGGGCTTTGCTGTCGTAGAGCAGGCGATCGAGGTGCGCCACTCGTTCCTGCAAGCGCAGGCTGCGTGTAATGAGGGTATGCAGTGGTTCTGGCAGTGATTGCGCGGCCTCGGATATTTCCGGTTTGCCAAGGCTGCCGATGCTGACTTTCGAGGAATCGATCTTGGCCTGGTCCTTCGACAATTCGCCTTCATTCACCGCCCGCTGGAGCAGGAGCCATGAGGCAAGTTGCATCAGCCGCGTGGTGAGGCGCATGCTTTCGGTTGCATA
>JAKFVK010000149.1:5395-9070 GCA_021732205.1 Hyphomicrobiales bacterium
TCTTCAATCGACAATATCGACAGGTCCTGGCCGATCTCATGAGCAATCTTGCGCAATGGGCGGTCATCGTCAGTCATCATGGCTGTCCTCTGGCTTATCGGGCAAATCTAGGATGACGGCCGCCTTGCTGTCACGCGCAATGGCAGGTCAAAAAGCCGTTTGAAGAGACGCGCCTTCGGGGTAGGCATGAACCGATCAGGGAGATAAGCATGACAGGCATACCGACAATGATGCGCGCCATTGGCATTCCGACACCGGGCGGACCGGCGGCGCTGGTGATCGAGGAGCGCCCGGTGCCGGCGCCAGGGGCGGGCGAGGTGCTGATCCAGATCGCGCATGCCGGCGTCAACCGCCCCGATGTGCTGCAGCGCCAGGGCGGTTATCCACCGCCGCCGGGAGCCCCGGACATTCCCGGGCTGGAGATTTCGGGGGTCGTGGTGGCGCTTGGTGATGACGCGCGCCGTTTCAGGGTGGGCGATGCGGTGTGCGCGCTGCTGTCGGGGGGAGGCTATGCTGAATATGCCGCCGTCCACGCCTCAAACGTCTTGCCGGTGCCGGCAGGTCTGACCCTTGCCGAGGCGGCCGGCGTGCCTGAAACCTTCTTTACCGTCTGGCATAATGTCTTCGAGCGCGGGGCATTGAAGGCGGGCGAAACCTTCCTCGTGCACGGGGGAACGTCGGGGATCGGCACCACCGCCATCCAGCTTGCCAAGGTTTTCGGCGCGAAAGTGATTGCGACGGCGGGGGGAGCGGAAAAATGCGCCGCCTGCCGCGAACTCGGCGCTGATCTGGCGATTGATTATCGCAGCGAGGATTTCGTTGCCGCAGCGCGAAGCTTCACGTCAAAGCGCGGCGTTGATGTCATTCTTGACATGGTGGGTGGCGATTACATTCAGAAGAACTATGAGGTTGCCGCCGATAGCGGGCGCATCGTGCAGATTGCCTTCCTGCGCGGGCCGAAGGTGGAAGTTGATTTCCGCCGCCTGATGCTCAAGCGCCTTACCCATACCGGCTCGACACTGCGCATCCGTACCGTTGCCGAAAAGGCTGAAATCACACGAGCGGTCGAGGATCAGGTATGGCCGCTTCTGGGTGATGGGCGGGTGAAGCCGGTGATGTTTGCGAATTTTCCGCTGGCACAGGCCAGCAAAGCCCATGAGCTGATGGAAACCAACACCCATATCGGCAAGATCATCCTCGATATCGACTGAACAAGACGTCGATTTGCTGGCGCTTGCAGATTTTCCGTGACGGGAGCCGGCAGCCGGTTTATACGGATGGTCTTCCCGTCATCGCTGGTCCGATGACGCTCCCGGCGAGGCGCCTGGAGCTGTCGGCGGATCGCGTTTCACAGTCCGCCGCACGGAGGTTTCCATGTCGCAATCCGCTCTGCTCATGCCCAAGGCGACCGCTGCCTGGCTCGTTGACAACACCTCGCTCACCTTCGACCAGATCGCCGATTTCTGCCGGCTGCATCCGCTGGAGGTCAAGGCGATCGCTGACGGCGAGGCGGGCCAAAGCGTGCGTGGGCTTGATCCGGTCAATTCCGGGCAGATGACACGGGAGGAAATCGCCAAGGGCGAGGCCAATCCGGCGCATGTGCTGGTGATGGCTGAATCGAAAGTGCTGATTGCCGAGAAAAAGCGCAAAGGCCCGCGCTATACGCCGGTTTCCCGGCGCCAGGACCGGCCGAACGCCATTTTGTGGCTGTTGCGCAATCATGCCGAGCTGAAGGACGCGCAGATTATCCGCCTCGTCGGCACCACCAAATCGACCATCCAGCAGCTGCGCGAGCGGGGTCATTGGAACATGAGCAATCTGGTGCCGCAGGATCCGGTCACGCTCGGGCTATGCACGCAGATCGATCTTGATTTCGAAGTCGGCCGGGCAGCGCGCGGACAACCGGCCGAGCCTGTGCAGCCCCACACCACGCTGCTGCCCGCTGACCAGTCAGTGCGTGGCAATCAGGTGGAAGAGGGTGAAAAGAAGGTCGATCTTTCGCAGGTCTTCGCCAAATTCGCCAAGAAGCCGCATGAGGATGGAACGGCCGGCGAGTAACCCCTCAGGCGTCGGGGTCAACGGGCACGGTATAGTTGAGCCCCATGCGCCCGCCATCGGCATAGATTGTCTGGCCGGTGATGTAGCTTGCATCCTCCGACAGGAGGAATGCGGCAATAGAGGCGATTTCACCCGGTTCGCCGATCCGGCCAAGCGGGGTGCGCGACAGCAGCTTGTGGCGCGCTGGCTGATCAACGGCGATCGTCTTCAGCATATCCGTCATGATGGAGCCCGGGCCGATCGCATTGACGCGAATACCGTGGGGGGCAAGCGCTACCGCCATCACATTGGTCAGTTGCGACAAGCCGCCCTTCGACACCGCGTAAGGCAGCTGGTTGGGGATGGCGAGGCGGGCATTGACCGACGACATGTTGACGATCGCTCCGCCCTTGCCCTGCGCCACCATGTGGCGGGCGGCCTGCTGTGACACAAGAAAGGCGCCTTTGAGATTGACGCGCAGGACGCGGTCGAAATCAGCCTCAGTGAGGTCAAGAACGTCGGCCGCGTGAACGATACCGGCATTGTTGACGAGGCCGTCGACCCCGCCGAATGCCGTCACCGCATGGGCGATCAATGCGGCGGCGTCTTTCGCCTCACCGACATCACAACGGAAAAACCGCACGTCACCCTGTTTCGACAAGGCGCTGGTTGTGGCTTCACCGGCGGCGATATCGACGTCCGACAGCACCACCCGCGCGCCTTCGTGCAGCAGGCGCTCGACGATGGCAGCACCGATGCCGCGCGCGGCGCCGGTGACGATGAGTGATTTTCCTTCAAGTTTCATCTTTGTTCCTCACCGCGTTGTGCATGTGTCAGCCTAACCGCGTGGCGGGGATGCCGCAATCATCGGGTCGAGGCGTTGAGCGCGGCGCTGATCTCGCCGATGATCGCTGGATCATCGATGGTTGCGGGAGGCTCGAAGGGGACCTTGTCGGCGATCTTGGTCATGGTGCTGCGCAGGATCTTGCCCGAGCGCGTCTTTGGCAGACGCACGACCGTGACGACGCGTTTGAAGGCGGCCACCGGCCCGATACGTTCGCGCACCAGCGCCACCACTTCGTCTTCGATCTCGTGAGATGATTTGCTGACGCCTGATTTCAGGACGATAAAGCCACAGGGCACCTGTCCCTTCAACGGATCAGCCATGCCGATGACGGCACATTCCGCCACATCGGGATGCGAGGAGAGAACCTCCTCCATGCCGCCCGTCGACAGGCGGTGGCCGGCGACGTTGATGATGTCATCGGTGCGCGCCATGATGTAGAGGTAGCCGTCCTCGTCGACATAGCCGGCATCGGCGGTTTTGTAATACCCGGGAAAATCCGCGAGATAGGCGCTTTTGAAGCGCTCCTCCGCCTGCCACAGCGTCGGGAACGAACCGGGAGGCAGGGGCAGCTTCACCACCACATTGCCGAGCTGGCCAGCCGCGACGGAGGCGCCGCCATCGTCGACGATTTCCAGCGCGTAGCCCGGCATCGGTACGGTCGGCGAGCCGTGCTTCACCGGCAGCAGGCCAAGCCCCATCGGGTTGCCGACGATGGCCCAGCCGGTTTCCGTCTGCCACCAATGGTCGATGACGGGAACTTTCAGCAAGTCCTCCGCCCAGCGGATCGTGTC
>JAKFVK010000104.1 GCA_021732205.1 Hyphomicrobiales bacterium
GCCGGCATGATGGCAAATTCGAGATGGAGCAGAAGGCGTTGGCTGCAAGCCCGACAGCAATTGCAGGACTTGAAGGGCAGTTGCGCCAGGCGCGCGGGGGTCCTGATAGCTGGAATCCGCCCTTCTGTGGCGATATCGACATGCGAATCGCTGTCGATGGCACCTGGTATTATCTTGGGACGCCGATTGGCCGGCGGCCATTGGTCAAACTTTTCTCGTCTGTCCTGCGCGGCGAGGAGGACGGGCGCTATTATCTGGTGACACCGATCGAGAAAGTCGGGATCAAGGTCGATGATGCGCCCCTCCATGCGGTTGAAATGGCGGCCGAGGGCGCGGGTGCGGCTCAGGTTTTGCGCTTTCGCTGCCTGACGGATGAATGGGTTGAAGCGGGAAACCCTCATCCGTTGCGCTTTTCACGCAGCGGGCACGGCACCTTGCGCCCCTATGTTCATGTGCGCCACCGGCTGGAGGCGCTGATTGTAAGGGCTGTCTATTACGATCTCGTCGCTCTTGGCTGCGAGGAGGATGTCGCTGGCGAACAGACCTTCGGTGTTTGGTCGGCAGGACGGTTTTTCCCCATGGCGAAGGCCAGCGAAATTGCGACTGCCCCATGAGAGCGGCTGGCTTTGCCCTGAACGATTTCATCGATCGGGCGCGAGTGCGCCTCGACCCGTCGCCGCTTTTTGGCGAGGAGACGGCTGATAGGGGTGATCACGAGCTTGATCCGACGCTGATAAGTTTGCGTGCGCCTGGCCCGCGCAAGCTTGCGGCTGTGCTTGTGGGCATCATCAACCGTGACGAGCCCAGCCTGTTACTGACGCAGCGCACCAGCCATTTGCCATCGCATGCCGGACAGATAGCCTTTCCCGGCGGCAAGATCGATGCGGATGACGCGTCACCGCTGATGGCGGCGCTGCGTGAAGCGGAAGAGGAGGTGGGGCTTCATCGCGGGCATGTTGACTGCCTGGGTTATCTTGACCCTTATCAGACGACGACGGGCTTTCGAATTATGCCGGTGGTCGCACTCGTTGATCCGGGGCATCGATTGACGCTGAATGAAAATGAGGTGGCAGATGCCTTCGAAGTGCCGCTCGCTTTTCTCATGGATCCTGCCAATCATCAGGAGCATAGCCGCGAATTTCGTGGCCGTGACCGCCATTATTATGCCATGCCTTTTGGCGAGCGCTATATCTGGGGGGCAACGGCGGGCATGATCCGCCGCCTCTACCAGCGGCTCTACACGGATCAGACATGAGCAGTGTTGTTCTTTTCAATGTCGTTCTTTTTCTGATCCCCTTTGCGCTGTACGCCGTTTATCTCTTCGTCGCCGCGCGCAACCCCTTCCTCCTGTCGTCCTGGGACAGGAAACGCATGGTCTGGCTTGGCGTGGCCGGTGTGCTGATCATCGCCGTGATGGTTGGCGTCATCGGCCCCAATGTCGGTCGCCAACTGTTCGGGCGCAATGAGGCCGGTGAAGCGGCCAGCCAACGCCCATGACGCCGGCTGTGTCGCTGGCTGGTTCGGCGTTCCTGCAAGCGCCCCGGACCGTGCGGCTCCTCAAGGTTCTTGATCCGGCGGGCGATGGCGCGGTGACACGGATCGTTGGCGGTGCGGTCCGCAATGCGCTGATGGGTGAGCCGGTGGGTGACATTGATTGCGCAACAACGCTGACACCTGATGATGTTGTCCGGCTCGCAGGTACAAAGAACCTGCGCACGGTTCCAACCGGCATCCGGTTTGGCACGGTGACGGTGCTTGTCGACGGCACCCCCTTCGAAGTGACGACGCTGCGCCGCGATGTCACGAGCGACGGGCGGTGGGCTGAAGTAGCGTTTGGCAATGACTGGCTGGAAGATGCGCAGCGGCGCGATTTCACGATCAATGCGCTTTACTGCGATGCTCAAGGGCGGATCCATGACCCTTTAGGGGGTTATGATGATGTGATTGCCCGGCGTGTGCGGTTCATCGGTGATGCGCACCAACGCATCGCTGAGGATTATCTGCGCGTGCTGCGGTTTTTTCGCCTTCACGCCTGGTATGGCAGGGGTGCCCCCGATGCTGAGGGCTTTCACGCCTGCGCCATGGCGCGCCGCCATATGGGACAGTTGTCCGCCGAGCGCCTGCGCCAGGAAATGCTCAAATTCCTGTCCGCGCCTGAGTGCGTCGGCGCTCTTCGTGCATTTGCCGACACCGGGGTGCTGGTCGATCTGGTCGGCGTACCGGCCGCAGGGTGCCTTGAGCGGCTGGTGGCGCTTGAAAAAGCTCACGCGCGCGCGCCTTTTCCCGTGCTGAGGCTTGCTGCGCTGGCGGTCAGGATCGAAGAGGATGCGGAGCGTCTTACCGCGAGATTGCGCTTGTCGCGGGCCGAAAGCCGGTTTCTTGCAGATATGGGACGCTGGGGCCGGAGGCTCGCTGGCGATACAAGCCAGCATGGCCATCGTCTGGTGCAGGAAGCGCTTGGCCAAGACTACGCCCACGCTCATCTCCATGGCTGGGCGCTCTCGCGCGACGAGGTAACAGATCCGCGCCGGCATGAGCTTGCTGAACTCGCCACGCGTGATCCGGTGCCGGCCTTTCCGCTCAAAGGGGAGGATATGCTGTCGCTCGGGATCGCCGCCGGGAAGGCGATTGGCGATGGGCTGGCGGCAGCCCGCGCGCTTTGGATTGCCAGTGATTTCCGCCTTGGGCGCGAGGCGTTGCTGGCGCATATGAAAACAGGCGTCGACCGCGCCGGCGTTCGCGCTCATGAGCCTGCCGCTGCGGCGGAGCCTGGTGGAAGCGGTGGGATTTCAGACAAGGAGACCTCATGACAAGCGAACTGACGCACATCTCCCGCCTTGCGCTGGTCGGTTGTGGAAAGATGGGCGGCGCGCTGCTGGAGGGATGGCTGCGTCTTGGCCTTGCGGCCAGTGCGGTTGCGGTCATCGACCCCCATCTGCCGGATGGCACTGGAGCTGACCTGCGCAAACGCGGCGTATCGGTGAACTTGGCGATGCAGCCTGCGGAGATTGTTGTCATTGCCGTCAAGCCGCAGGCGCTTGATGCTGTTCTACCGTCCTTGCGGCCATTGCTTCGCCCATCAACGCTGGTGATTTCGGTCGTCGCGGGAAAAACCATGGCGCAGTTTGCCACGGGACTTGGCGAGGCTGCGGCCATCATCCGCACCATCCCCAACACGCCGGCAGCGGTTGGGCGCGGCATCACGGTCGGGGTTGCCAATGAACGGGTGACGATTGAACAGCGGGTGCTTGCTGCGATGCTTCTGGGCGCTGTCGGCCAGTTTGAGTGGATGGATGACGAAGCGTTGATGAACGCGGTGACGGCGGTGTCGGGCTCGGGCCCAGCCTATGTCTTTCATCTGGTGGAGGCGTTGGCGGCGGCGGGCGTGGCGCAGGGGCTGCCGGCGGATCTGGCGGCAAAGCTCGCGCGGGTGACGGTCGAGGGAGCGGGTGAACTCCTTCATCAATCGACCCTTGACCCGGCGACGCTGCGTCAGAACGTCACGTCGCCCGGCGGCACGACGGCTGCAGCGCTATATCACCTGATGGATGGCAATAGCGGCTTTCCGCCCCTGCTTGCCAGAGCAATTGCAGCGGCGACCGCGCGTGGGCAGGAACTGGCGGGATAGGCCGGCTGCCGCGTCGCGTTGCCTTTGTGCGGGATTGGTCTGGAGCATGCTGCGAAAAAGTGGAAACCGGTTTTTCGATAACAGCATGCGCAAACAATAAGATGAGCAAGAACGACGATTCCGTGTAAACGCAATTCGCGCTAAGACACGGACGATCGAGGAGTTGGCATCATGACTGATGAACGAAAGAGGGATCCCGTCGTCGAGGCGTTGTTCGGGCTTCTCAGCGATTATGCCTATCGCGATGTGACGCTGACGATGGTGGCGGACAAGGCCGGCGTCAGTCTTTCGGCGCTGCGTGGAGTGACGGTTAGCAAATTTGCGATCCTGGAGCGGTTTGCCGCCGCAATTGATGCAGAGGTGCTTGCCGGTCTTGACCCTGAGCTTGATCAGGAAGGTGCTCATGAGCGGTTGTTCGATATTCTGATGCGCCGGCTTGACGTGCTGCTGCCCCATCGCGAGGCGATCCGCTCGCTGCGCGACGGCGCGCGCGAGGACCCGGCGCTGGCGCTTGGCCTGTGGAGGCTCGCCACACGCTCGCAACGCTGGATGCTGGCCGGCGCGGATCTGGCAAGTGAGGGCGCGCGCGGTCACATCGCGGCGCGCGGCCTGGCGCTCAGCTTCGCGCAGCTCATCGATGTCTGGCTTGATGATGAAGACCCCGGCCTGGCGCGCACCATGGCAGCGCTCGATGCCAGCCTGCGGCGCGGCGAGCGGGCGATGCGTGCCCTCGACACGCTCCATCGTGTGACCGCACCGCTGCGCCTTCTTGTCGGGCGGGCGATTGACAGCAGGCGTCGCAAGGCCAGCGGCGCGCGTCATGCGGCTGATGATGAGGCCGGCATTTCCACCCGCCATTGACAGGATCGCGATGCGATGAGCGTGCAGTCGACCAATCAATCCCCGGCGTTGATCACCTATGGCGACTTTGAGCAGGTGGATATCCGCGTCGGGACGATTATCGCCGTCGATCCCTTCCCGGAAGCGCGCAAGCCGGCATGGAAACTGACGATTGATTTCGGGGCTGAACTGGGAACGCGCCGCTCCTCAGCGCAGATCACCCGGCATTACCAGCCCGACGATCTCGTCGGGCGCCAGGTAGCAGCGGTGGTGAACTTTCCGCCGCGACAGATAGGCAAATTCATGTCGCAGGTGCTGACGCTCGGCTTTCCCGATGCCGATGGCGAGGTCGTCCTCATCAGCCCTGAGCGTCAGGTCCCCAATGGCGGCCGGCTGTTCTGAAGCCCACCCGGCGGCGGTGTCCTCAATGGGATTGCAGCGTGCCGTGCGGGCTCATCTTGTCGATGATGGCGGGCAGGTATTGCGACATCGCCTGTGACACCATGTCGGGCGAAATACCGAATTTCGCTGCCAGTTCGCCCAGTTGCGAGGAGCCGAGCGCGTTGGTGATCTGGCTTGCCTCAACCGGCATGTTCTGGCCGCTGCCGAGCCAGGATTGTACGTGCTGACCCAGGCCCGCCTGTTCCAGTTGCTGCAACAAGCCGCCGGCGCCGCCCGAAACACCGTTCTGTAGCATCTGGGTGACAATATTTGACAGCATGTCGCCGCCGCCCTGCTGACCTTGGCCGCCCATGGCGCCCTTGATCAGATTCAAAACCATATCCATCAATGCCATCTGACTCTCCTTGCGTTGTTCAATTCCTAATGCCCCGGAAATGCGACGAGCGTGCGAACGGGCACGCCCAGGGTTTCGATTCTTGCCCTGCCACCCAGATCAGGCAGATCAATGATGAAGCAGCAGGCTATCACGTCAGCGCCGAGCGACAGCAGGAGTTTGGTTGCTGCTTCCGCTGTACCACCGGTTGCCACCAGATCATCAACAATAACGACTTTTTCGCCTTTCAGCACGGCATCCTTGTGGACCTCCATGCTGTCGACGCCATATTCGAGTGAATAGGCAATCGATATCGTCTCATGAGGCAATTTGCCCTTTTTGCGGATCGGTACGAAGCCAGCCGACAGCTGATGGGCAACCGCGCCGCCAAGAATGAAACCGCGTGCCTCGATCCCGGCGACCTTGTCGATCTTGAGACCGGCATAGGGCTGTACCAGCTCATCGACGGCGCGGCGGAACGCCTGGGCGTTGCCGAGAAGCGTGGTGATGTCCCGAAACAAAATACCGGGTTTCGGGTAATCGGGAATGGTGCGGATACTGTCGATGAGGGTCATGTCGGGCCTTATCTGCGGGTCAGCACGCGCCCGGCGACGGCGTCGAGCTTGGCGAGAAGGGCGGGGTCGCGCGCCTCCGGTGCGGTGATGATGGCATATTCCAGTGCCCGATCGCTGCCGGCGGGGCAGGGCTGGTTGTCGCGGGGAAAATCGCGGGCAAGGCGCAGGACGAGGCGCTGGGCCGACGAGACATTGGCATGCATCTGGGCGATGATCGACTGGATATCCACTTCGCCGTGATGAGGATGCCAGCTGTCGAAATCGGTCACCATGGCAACTGTGCAATACTTGAGCTCGGCCTCGCGGGCGAGTTTGGCTTCCGGCATGTTGGTCATGCCGATGACGTCGCAATTCCATATCTCGCGATAGAGCTTGGATTCAGCAAGCGTTGAAAATTGCGGTCCTTCCATGGCCAGATAGGTGCCACCGAGGGTGTGAGGTATGGCCTCTGCCTTGAGCGCCGCGCCGACTGCGGCCTGCAGGCCGGGGGCGACCGGCTGGGCAAGCGAGACATGGGCCACGCAGCCCTGACCAAAAAAACTCTTGGCGCGCGCAATTGTCCGATCAATGAACTGATCGACAAGAACGAATGTACCGGGTGGCATGGTTTCTCGAAACGAGCCGCAGGCGGACAGGGAGACGACATCGGTCACACCGGCACGCTTCAGAATATCGATATTGGCACGGTAATTGATTTCTGACGGGCTGTAGCGATGGCCGCGCCCATGACGGGGCAGAAAGACAATCTTCAGATCGTCGATGGTGCCGATGCGCAGCGCGTCCGATGGTTCCCCCCACGGGGAAGACATGGGCTGCCAGTGCGCATCTTTCAACTCGGGAAGATCATAGACACCTGATCCGCCGATAATTCCCAGCACTGATGTCGACATCGCTGTTACCCCGGTCTGTCAAGAAAGCACCATACGCGAAAAAGGGGCCTCGCAGCCCCCTCGTCAACCCTGGCGCGGCCGCCTCAGCCGCCGCACGCGC
Organism: Hyphomicrobiales bacterium; assembly: GCA_021732205.1. Classification (GTDB taxonomy): domain Bacteria; phylum Pseudomonadota; class Alphaproteobacteria; order Rhizobiales; family UBA4765; genus Raskinella. The sequence goes on from JAKFVK010000104.1 coordinate 6,809, forward strand.
AATGTCAAATCTGCTTAATGCGGCAGATCGCTCCACACCTTCCTTTTGGTGAAATAGAGCAGTCCGGCGAAAATAACGAGGAAAATAATCGCCTGGAAGCCAATGCGCTTGCGCTCCTCAAGCTTCGGCTCCGCCGCCCACATGAGAAAGGCGGTCACATCGCGCGCGTAATTTTCAATCGTTGCCGGCGTGCCGTCCTGGTAGGTGACCTGCCCATCAGCGGCGAGCATGTTTGGCATGGCGATATTGTTGCCGGGGAAATATTTGTTGAAATACGAGCCCTGCGGCGGCTCATGACCTGCTGGCGCGTCGGCGTAACCGATCAATATGCCATAAAGATAGTCAGGTCCGGTCTCGATGTTGCGCCCGGTAACGGCATCAAACACGAAGAGCGGGAAGCCGCGCGGCGAGGTGCGGGCTTTCGCCATCACTGACAGATCAGGCGGGACCTTGCCATAGGTGTCTTCGGCGAGTTTCTTGTTGGGGAACGGGTTGGCGAAGCGGTCTTTCAACTCGGCCGGCCGCATCACCGGTTCGCCCTTGTCGTCCTTGTCGGCGATCTTGAATTCGGCGGCGATCGCTTTGGCTTGCGCCTCGGGGAATTGTGGTCCGCCGGCCTGCGTCAGATTGCGGTAGGAGAGGAGGTCAAGGCCATGACAGGCTGAACAGACTTCCTTGTAGATCTGGAAACCACGTTGCAGCTGCGCCCGGTCGAAGGTGCCGAAGGGGCCGGAGAACGACCATTTCTGGACGGGCGGCAATTCCTGGTCGTGTCCATGGCCATCCTGGGCGATGGCGACATGGATTGACATGCCAAGCGACAGGCCAAGGAAGGCAGCGAACAGAGGCGATGTTCTGGTGATTGGATTGGTCATAGGTCTCAGCCCTTGCGCTCTGGCATAGCGGTGGCACCGGCGGGTGTTCCCGATCCACCCATTCCACCTGCACCGAGCACGGATTCGGTGATCGACATCGGCAGGGGCTTTGTCTTTTCCACAAATCCCAGGAGCGGCAGAATGACGAAGAAGTGCATGAAGTAATAGACCGTACAGATGCGTCCGGCGACCACGTACAGGCCTTCCGGCGGCTTCGAGCCGAGATAGCCCAGAATCACGCAGACAACGGCGAATATCCAGAAGAACTGGCGGTAGAGCGGGCGGTAGCGGGCAGAGCGCACCTTCGACGTATCAAGCCAGGGCAGCAGGAACAGGACGGCAATCGATCCGAACATCGCCAGCACGCCGCCAAGCTTGTCGGGAATGGCGCGCAGGATGGCGTAGAAGGGCAGGAAGTACCATTCAGGAACGATATGCGCCGGTGTCACCAGCGGATTGGCCGGGATGTAATTGTCCGGATGGCCGAGATAGTTCGGGTTAAAAAACACGAACCAGAAGAAAAGGATGAGGAACACCACCATGGCAAAGCCGTCCTTCACCGTCGCATAGGGGGTGAAGGGCACGACATCGCTGTTCTGCTTGACCTCGACGCCGGTCGGGTTGTTCTGCCCCGTCACATGGAGCGCCCACAGATGCAGGGCGACGACGCCGGCGATCATGAAGGGCAGCAGGAAGTGCAGCGAAAAGAAACGGTTCAGGGTGGGATTATCGACGGCAAAGCCGCCCCACAGCCAGGTGACAATCGATTTGCCAACGAGGGGGAGGGCGGAAAAGAGATTGGTAATGACGGTTGCGCCCCAAAACGACATCTGTCCCCAGGGGAGTACATAGCCCATGAAGGCGGTCGCCATCATCAGCAGGAAGATGATGACACCGAGAATCCACAGCACTTCGCGCGGTTCCTTGTAGGAGCCGTAATAAAGGCCGCGGAAAATGTGGATGTAGACGGCGATGAAAAACATCGAGGCGCCGTTGGTGTGCAGGTAGCGGATCATCCAGCCATAATTGACGTCACGCATGATGTGCTCGACGCTGTTGAAGGCCAGATCGACATGGGGCGTGTAATGCATCGCCAACACGATGCCGGTCAGGATCTGCGCACCCAGGCAAAGCGTCAGAATACCGCCGAAGGTCCAGAAATAGTTCAGATTGCGCGGCACTGGAAAACCGACGAACTGGTCATACATCATCCGCGGCAGCGGCAGACGCTTGTCGAGCCAGCGCTCGAAACCGGTTTTGGGCTGATAGGTCGAAGCGTGTCCGGACATCGAAGGCTCCGTGGGTTGTTGGTTCAGCCGATGCGAACGAGGCTATCGG
>JAKFVK010000101.1 GCA_021732205.1 Hyphomicrobiales bacterium
AAGCGGTGCGCCCAGGGTTTTTGCTTTTGCCGCAGCCAAGGAGGCCGGCACGCAATGGACTTCCTCAAACCCCGGTATATCCCCATGAATCGCCGCCGCCGCATCTACGAGGGCAAGGCCAAGATCCTTTACGAAGGCACCGAGCCCGGCACGCTGATCCAGCATTTCAAGGACGACGCCACCGCATTCAATGCCAAGAAGCGCGAAGTCATCGATGGCAAGGGTGTGCTCAATAACCGCATCAGCGAATATATTTTCAATCAGCTGAACGGGATTGGCGTGCCAACCCATTTCCTGCGTCGCATCAATATGCGCGAGCAGTTGATCCGCGAAGTCGAGATCATCCCGCTCGAAGTCGTGGTGCGCAACGTCGCCGCTGGCTCACTGGTGACACGCCTTGGGCTGGAAGAGGGCAAGCAATTGCCGCGCTCCATCATCGAATTCTACCACAAGAGCGATGCGCTGGGTGATCCGCTGGTCACTGAAGAGCATATCACCGCCTTTGGCTGGGCCAATCCCCAGGAAATCGATGATATTATGGCGCTTGCCATCCGCATCAACGACTTTCTCACGGGTCTTTTTCTTGGTGCCGGCATCCGTCTCATTGATTTCAAGCTCGAATTCGGCCGCCTGTGGGAAGGCGACATGATGCGCATCGTGCTCGCTGACGAGGTGTCACCCGATACCTGCCGTCTGTGGGATACGCGCACCGGCGACAAGATGGACAAGGATCGCTTCCGCAAGGATCTCGGCGGCCTCGTCGAGGCCTACACCGAAGTCGCCCGCCGGCTGGGAGTGCTGGGCGAAAACGAGCGCCCGAGCGGCCCGGTTCTGGTGCAGTAATCACCCTCAAGCCTGCCCCTCCGGTGCATGTCGTTGCCACCCGCCTTTTGAGCGTGTGGCAACGCAATGTCAGCGGGGGACCGGATTTCTCCGGTGATTGCGCCATCGCGTGACTCCGCCTAACAACAGTGGGGTTTGTTGAAGTATCCGGAGCAGCAGTATGAAAGCGCGCGTGACCGTCACCTTGAAGACCGGCGTCCTCGATCCCCAGGGCAAGGCGATCGAGGGGGCGCTGGCCTCCCTCGGCTTTGATGGCGTAAGCGCGGTGCGTCAGGGCAAGATCTTCGATATCGAACTTGCCGGTGCGGACGAGGCGACCACACGCTCCGCCATCGAAGCGATGTGCGAGAAGCTTCTCGCCAACACCGTGATTGAAACCTACCATATCGAAGCGGTGGCATGATGATGAGATTGGTGTCGTCCGCCCTCATTGCGATGTGTGCCTTGATGGCCGAGCCTGTGACAACGGTCAGGGCGCAGGAGGCGAGTTTCAAGGTTGAAAATCCCGACAGGCGCCTGTGGCGCCTGCGCAATGAAGATGATCTCTTCCGCCGCGAAACCAATTTCCAGTGCGTGCACTCGCTCTGCCCGGCGGCAACCAGCCTGCTGATCACCGAAGCGAAAGGCCCGGCCAAACGGCCGAGCAAAGCCGAATTGCAGACCATCGCCAACCGCGACGTGCCGGCGGCTCTGGCCAAAAGCGGCCAACCGCTTGACCAGCCCAAGATCGCCCAGACCACAATCAAGGGTTGGCCGGCGCTGCGCGGCACGTATGCGATTGCCGCCGGCGACAAGCAGATCGGCATTGCCTTCGCGCAGATCCATCTGGATGGTGCGGTTGTTTTGCTGCGCGCGACATCAGGTGACCGCTCTTTTGCACCACGCGCGCTTGACGCCTTCCTGGAAAATCTGACATTGCGCGCACCTTGATCGCGCGTTCACCCGTAGCCGGCCTTGTGACATGAAAACCAGCATTATCGTTTTTCCCGGATCGAACCGTGATCGCGATCTGGGGCGCGCTTTCCGCCAGACCGATGGCGGCGAGCCCGCCTATGTCTGGCATGATGAGAGCGAGTTGCCAGCCGGCACTGATATCGTCGCCCTGCCCGGCGGCTTTTCCTATGGCGATTACCTGCGCTGCGGGGCGATTGCTGCCCGCTCGCCGGTGATGCGGGCGGTGGCGGCTCACGCCAAACGCGGCGGCTTTGTCATCGGCATCTGCAACGGCTTCCAGATTTTGTGCGAAAACGGCCTCCTGCCCGGCGTGCTCATGCGCAATGAACGGCTTAAATTCCTGTGCCGGACCGTGACGCTGAAGGTTGAAAACGCTGAAACACCCTTCACCCACGGCTATGCCGCCGGTGCCCTGCTGCGAGTGCCGATCGCCCATGGCGAGGGTAATTATCAGGCCGACACCAAAACGCTGACAAAGCTGGAAAAGAATGGCCAGGTGGTATTCCGCTACGTCGATGAGGCAGGCGCCGCGAGCGATAGCGCCAACATCAACGGTGCCGCCCGCGCGATTGCCGGCATTATCAACGACAAAGGCAACGTGCTGGGCATGATGCCTCATCCTGAAAACGCTATTGAACCCCTGCAAGGGTCGAGCGATGGAGCGGGCATCTTCCGCTCGCTGGCGCTGACCCTGGAAAAGGTCGCCTGACATCCATGTTTGACAACAACCCTGAAATCACCCCTGAACTGATCGCCGCCCACGGCTTGAAGAGCGACGAATATGAGCGCTTCGCTGCCCTCATCGCCCGCACGCCGACGCTGACCGAGCTTGGCATCGTTTCGGCCATGTGGAACGAGCACTGCTCGTACAAATCCTCGCGCATCCATCTGCGCAACCTGCCGACAAAGGCGCCCCATGTCATTCAGGGACCAGGCGAGAATGCCGGCGTCATCGATATCGGCGATGGGGATGCGGCGGTCTTCAAGATGGAGAGCCACAATCACCCCTCCTATATCGAGCCCTATCAGGGGGCCGCGACAGGGGTTGGTGGCATTCTGCGCGATGTCTTCACCATGGGCGCCAGGCCGATTGCCGCCATGAACGCGCTGCGCTTTGGTGCGCCCGATCACCCCAAAACCCGCCACCTCGTCGCCGGTGTCGTTGCCGGCATCGGCGGCTATGGCAATTCCTTCGGTGTGCCGACGGTGGGTGGCGAGGTCAATTTCCACAAAAGCTATGACGGTAATTGTATCGTCAACGCGTTTGCGCTTGGAATCGCGCGAACGGACGCCATCTTTTATGCCAAGGCAACCGCGCCCGGCCTGCCGATTGTTTATCTCGGCTCGAAGACCGGCCGCGACGGCATCCACGGCGCCACCATGGCATCGGCTGAATTCGATGATAATTCTGATGAAAAACGCCCAACCGTGCAGGTTGGTGACCCGTTTGCTGAAAAATGCCTGCTTGAGGCCTGTCTGGAGATCATGGCGGCCGACGCCGTCATCGCCATTCAGGATATGGGCGCTGCCGGCCTCACCTGCTCGGCGGTCGAAATGGGCGCGAAGGGCGATCTTGGTATCGAACTTGACCTTGACCGGGTGCCATGCCGCGAAGCGGGGATGTCGGCCTACGAGATGATGCTGTCGGAAAGCCAGGAGCGCATGCTCCTCGTGCTGAAGCCTGAAAAGGAAGAGGCCGCGCGCGCCATCTTCACCAAATGGGGGCTCGATTTCGCCATCATCGGCCACACCACGGATGATCTGCGCTTCCGTGTTCTCCATTATGGTGCGGTGATGGCCGATCTGCCGATCAAGGAACTGGGTGATGAGGCCCCGCTCTATAATCGCCCCTATGTGCCGACCAGACGCCAACCGGTGATACGGCCCGACGACGTGCCGGCGCCCGCTTCACTGGGCGACGCGCTGTTGAAACTCCTCGCCAGCCCCGATCTTTGTTCGCGGCGCTGGGTGACTGAGCAATATGACAGCGTCATCCTCGGCAATACCCTTGCCGGCCCCGGCGGGGATGCCGCCATCATCCGCGTTGGCGAAGGCCCGAAGGCATTGGCGCTCACCTGCGATGTCACACCACGCTACTGTCAGGCCGATCCGCTCTATGGCGGGCGTCAGGCGGTGGCCGAAGCCTGGCGCAATCTGACGGCGGTTGGCGCCACCCCGCTGGCGATCACCGATAATCTCAATTTCGGCTCGCCCGAACGCCCCGAGATCATGGGGCAGCTGGTTGCTGCCATACGCGGCATCGGCGATGCCTGCCGCATTCTCGACTTCCCGGTCGTCTCCGGCAATGTCTCGCTTTACAACGAGACCAATGGTCAGGCGATCATGCCAACGCCCACCATCGGTGGCGTCGGCCTGTTGCCTGATCTGTCGCGGTGTGCCGGCATCGCCTTCAACCGCGAGGGCGATACTCTGCTTCTCATCGGGGAGACGGTCGGCTGGCTTGGCCAGTCGCTTTACCTGCGTGAGATTTGCGCTCGCGAGGAAGGCTCACCCCCGCCGCCCCATCTCCATACGGAAAAGCGTAATGGTGACTTCGTGCGTGACCTGATCCGTGCCGGGCAAGTGACTGTCTGTCATGATCTTTCAGATGGCGGCTTGCTGATCGCATTGGCTGAGATGGCGATTGCCGGCGGCATCGGCGCTGCAATTGATGCCCGCCCGCATGGCGCGCCCCCTCATGCCGTCTTCTTCGGCGAGGACCAGGCCCGCTACGTCATTGCCGTCGATCAGGATGCGACCGCCGACATCATCGCCAGGGGCCGTGACCTCGGGGTCGCGGTCGCGCGTATCGGCACCACCGGCGGTGAGGAATTGACCATTCTCGACGAGCCGCCCATAAAGATCGCGGCGCTGAAGGCTGCCCATGAGCGTTGGTTTCCAGCCTTCATGGCACCATCCGCCATCACGCAGGAGAGCTAGCCATGGCAATGCGTTCGCAAGATATTCAGGCGCTCATCCGTGACGCCTTTCCTGATGCCAATGTCGAGATCCGCGATCTTGCCGGCGATGGTGACCATTATGCCGCGACCGTCATTGCTGAAGCCTTCCGCGGCAAAACGCGTGTAGAGCAGCATCAAATGGTGTATGCAGCTCTCAAGGGGAAGATGGGCGGCGAGCTTCATGCGCTCGCTCTCACCACCTCCCCGCCAGCCTGAACCCTAACTTCACCGAGGGCCTTGACCCCTTCGAGGAGATGAAAATGACCGATATCCACGCCCAGATCGACCAGGAAGTGAAATCAACCCCCGTCGTGCTTTACATGAAAGGCACGCCGCAAATGCCGATGTGCGGCTTCTCCAGCCAGGTCGCCTTCATCCTCGACAAGCTCGGCATCGACTACAAGGGCGTCAATGTTCTGGCCGACCAGGGCATTCGCGAAGGGATCAAGGCTTACGCCAACTGGCCGACCATCCCGCAGCTTTACGTCAAGGGCGAATTCGTCGGCGGCTGCGACATCGTCCGCGAGATGTATCAGTCGGGCGAGCTGAAGCAATTGCTGGCCGAAAAAGGCGTCATCACCGAAGCCGCCTGACGACAGCCTACCTCACAATGAAAACGGCCCCAACCGGGGCCGTTTTGCGTTGCTGGTGTAGCGCAGACAATATCAGCGCGAGTAGAACTCGACCACCAGATTGGGTTCCATCTGCACCGGATAGGGCACATCGCCGATCACCGGGATGCGACTGAACTTCGCCGTCATCTTGGTGTGATCAACGTCCAGATAGTCGGGCGTGTCGCGTTCCGCCGACGCCGCTGCTTCCATCACGGTTGCCAGCTGGCGCGACGCCTCCTTGACCTCGATCACATCCCCCACCTTGACGAGATAGGAGGCGATGTTGACGCGCTTGCCGTTGATCTTGATGTGGCCGTGATTGACAAATTGGCGGGCGGCAAACACGGTTGCCACGAATTTCGCGCGATAGACCAGCGCATCGAGGCGCCGCTCGAGCAGGCCGATGAGATTAGCCGAGGCATCGCCACGCATGCGGATCGCTTCAGCGTAATAGCGGCGGAACTGGCGCTCCGAGATATTCCCGTAATAACCCTTGAGCTTCTGCTTGGCCTTGAGCTGGGTTCCGAAATCGGACGTCTTGCCCTTGCGGCGCTGTCCGTGCTGGCCGGGTCCGTATTCACGGCGGTTGACCGGGCTCTTGGGGCGGCCCCACAGATTTTGTCCCAGACGACGATCGATCTTGTATTTCGCCTCATGGCGCTTCGACATGGCTCAGTCTCCAAAACAAGGAGCGCCAGCACCCCTCTTCCGGGCACCGTGCTCGCGGTCTCATGATGAGATCGCGCCCTCCTCTATCCCTTATGACCGGGATCGACAGGCAGCCAGACTGCCACGGGTGCGTTTCCCGCCACAGCGGCAGGAGGTGCGGGGAATAGAGGGCGCAGGCCCAAATGTCAATCGACGGGTGCGCGCCGCGCCCCCTGTATGATTGACCATCAGCATACTCCCGACACCAGTAAAATCTGGCACCAGACATCCACCGAACCAAGCCGCTCTTCTCCCAGAATCAATCATAAAACCAGCGACATGGAGCGATTTTTCGCAGACCGTCTCCCGATGCCTTCCACTCATGTTAGGATTAAAGTCCTTTATTGCTGATGAGTGGAACCGATGATGGAATTACCCGCCTATCTGCGCACCACCCTCCTGCGCCAGCGCTGGCTCGTAGCAGCCGAGCGCTTCGAGCGGGCGCTCGTCGATCTCGAGCCGGACTATCCCCCTGAGAAGAAGCAGGCTCTGGAACAACGTCTTGCCCTGCGTCAGGAGGCGCTGGCCCGCGCCTATATCGCGCTTGACCGGCTCAATTTGCGCTTTGATCCCAACCAGCCGCGCATTCCCGCCGGCGCGCCCGGTGCCGGGCAATGGACGAGCGGGGGTGGCGGTGCCTCCTCTTCTACCACCTCTTCCGAGGCAGAAGCAGGCGATCCGCTCTTCGACGGTTCCGACACGCCCGACAGCATAACCGGCCCCACCGACGATCCCTCCGGCACCATTATCGGCTCCGCTCCCGACGGCACGCCGATTGTGGCGGCAGGCCAGGACGACAATTTCCCTCGTCGGCTGAGCACGTTTCCGCTGCAGCTGGAAGATGAAGAAGGTGACAAGGGGGCTCACACCATTCGTGACCACGTTGACAAGAGCGAAGAATATCTATTGCGCACGGTACGGGATGCCATAAATTTTAGAACGGCACGAGGCGTGTATTATAAAGAATTTGAGGGTAGTTTCACGTCATTGCGTTCGGCAAATAAGCTGGTCAACTCGACCCTCAGCGAGCCCAATAATGTGGAGACCGTGGCGGCTGTGGCGGAGGGGCGAATTCGTGAATACATGGAGATCGAAAGCCAAACACCGTTTAGATCGCCAACCGGCTACGAGGCTTTTCGTGAGTCTCCCTATCGGCAGCCCGCGATTCGTCCGACCAATGCGGTGCGCGTTGTCATCGTCCACGATCGATCGCTGACTCGCGGCTATCGCGTGCATACGGCATTTCCGATGACCAAGAAATTCTAAGAATAGGAAAATATAATCATGAAACTTCCAAGAATACACAGGCGCGTAATTGCAATGTTCGATCCAGAAATTTTTGGCAATTTTGAAACTTTCGAGGATGATTTCAAAAATAACTTCGCCAACGGAAATCTGACTGATGCCGAGATTGACGAATTTGTTACCTTCATCGACCAGGTGACAGATGACAGCAATTCGGAGGCCTATTGCCAGGAAGTGTGGGAAGCAGGCGGAAGCCGTTACCGTGCAATGCCGGGCGAGTTCCGCAACGGGCTGAAATATGTCCGCGATATGATCGCCAGCATCAAGCAATAGGACCAGCTTTTTCCTGACGCCAGAATGCGCCAATACATCGGTGAGAGACATGGGTCGCGCAAGACTATGGAGTAGTCTGATCTTCGGCATTCTCGCCGTCTCAGCCGCGCATTCCCGCCGGCGCGCCCAGCGCCGGACAGTGGACGAGCGGGGGTGGCGGGGGCGTAGCTGCCGATGCTGGTGATCCGCTCTTCGACGGTTCCGACACGGCTGAAGGCTCGCCCGACGCTCCTCCTTCCGATAGCCCCTCCGGCACCATCATCGGCACCGCCCCCGACGGCACGCCGATTGTGGCAGTCGCCGACAGTTCACCGTCCAACCGATATAATGTCATTCTTGAGGAGGAGGATGCTCGCGGAGGACATATACGGGATCATATAGGAAAAACCGATGAAGAAATGAAAGACATTCTTAGCAGACGGGTATATCGCTCATCAAATTTGTTTGGTTTGACCATAGTAATATTTGATAAGCTCTTCGGATCATTTGACAATCGAAATTCAGCAACTGAATTGATCAATCAAACACTCAATTCAAATCTGCAAAGAGTCGACCGAATAACAGAGGGAATAAGTCGAAGAGAGGAGATTGACATGACCTTCGATGGCGTCACAGGAAGAGAAGCTTTCACGTCAAATCCGCGACTGCGCCCTGCCGTGAGAACAACAGATTCTGTACGTGTCGTTATCGTTCCCGATCCGGGTCGCGACAAGGGTTATCGCGTTCTCACTGCCTTCCCCAAAAACATTCGTAATTGACAGGAGGATAAAGCATGCAAATTCCTCGCGTATTTGTACGGGTTTGTAGGGGCGGCTTCCCGCTCAGCGAAAGTGGATTCGTGACAGCACAAGGAGACGTCGATATCGTGCCGTTGATTGCTGTTATTGTCGAGGCGAATGTCAATCCTGACGAGCGCAAAGAATTACGTGATTTTCTGGATGAATTGTTGAGCGGCGCCTACACTGAGGCTCAAATTCAGGCAATCTATGAGGGGACGGACCCGACTTTGGGGGTTGAGCCGGTCAGTTCATTCCTGAAAATGCTTCGTCACGCATTGAATTGATATCATCTCATCTTGCCCCGCTTCACGAACTGCGCCGGCTCAATTTGCGCTTTGATCCCAACCAGCCACGCATTCCCGCCGGCGCGCCCGGTGCCGGGCAATGGACGAGCGGGGGTGGTTCGAATGGCTTGCAAACCAACCTCCTAATCGCCTTTGGCGGCACTAGAGCGGAACCCGACCTGAATGAATCGGGAGGGATTCCCAAATCAGGCGGGAAGTGATTCATACTGTCTGCCGGATGGAGGCCGGCAGGCATGTCGAGAGCTCTGTCGGTCGATCTTCGGGTTCGTG
>JAKFVK010000070.1 GCA_021732205.1 Hyphomicrobiales bacterium
ACGCAACTCACCGCGGCTATACTGCCGCCGGGTGGTTGGGGTCCACATGGCTCCATCCAGGAAGGCTTCGACAACCCCTTGGAATCACGCCAGCCTCAACCACTCAACCCTTTTCGAAACGGGCTCTAAGATATACCCGGATTGGAATAATTATGCTTGGTTATTTTTATATGAAAATAGTTTAGTGCCAATATGCAATTTTGATATTATAAGTAAAAACAGGTGTGTATATGTTAATAAAGATTTTAATCAATTAGATAGTTTAGGTGTTTGCAATCAAATTTCTATCAATGTATGCGCTTTATATAAGAATTGGCGCGTAATTAATGAATTTAAGGCTGTAGATATATTTATTTTAAAAAATAATTTTGATAATGATCAAGATTTTAAAGCATTAGAAATATATATAATCAATAAAATGAAAATAAATAATGTTCGTTTATGTCAAGGCACAAGTTCGGTCAGAGATGCAGGGCTGTTTGGGTTGAACAATCGTATATTTATGATGAAGTTGTGCATAGGATAGATGGAGACATCAATGTCAGCATTTGGGGAAGCCAATGAGTGATAATTCAGTCTTTTATGTAAAAGATGCTAGCGAAAATTTTGTCCCCGCAACGTTCTTTCGCGATTCGAACGGCGAGCCTGTCGTAAATCCAAATTTTGGTATCAATCATCTCGGGAATAATGGTGCGATAAGCACGCCCGGAGATGGACTTGCTTATACTCTGTATGCTGCCCCGTCAGATAGTGCAGCTAGGGTCAGGACCCATTAATTTGGACGAAACGGTGGGAGAGAAATGGCGCGAGGTTGAGGAGCAAGCCTGCAGGAAGTCGTCTGACTTTCAAAGGCTTGCGACATAAAGATCGCGTCATTTCACCCCATCCGAAGGACAAGGCACGAATGGCAAACTGGTTCGTCGAAGCCCTCAACCATACCAAGGGGTATGCTTTTCGGGCTTCTCCTGCCATTTTATCCATTCGTGCCATGCCGTTTTGCCTAAATTAATCGGTCCTCACCCTAGCCCCATCATATGAGAGCGGTTCGATGACACACATGTTCACCAATGACTTCGTTTTCAACTGGGGCTGGATCTTGTGGCTCGGCTTCATTTTGCTGTTGTTTTCCAGCGTCGGGAATTGGGGATATGTCTATCGGGTGCATCGCCGATTTGACGGCTCTTCGCAGAAGGATGCCTCGACCATCCTGAACGAGCGATATGCCCGCGGTGACCTGACCCGCGTCCAGTATCTGGAACAGAAGGCCGACATCACGGGCGCATGAGGCAGTGGCGGGCCCCGCGCGCAGACCGGAGACATGCAATGACGCGGAAGCATGGCGGTTTTACGAGATCGGCCAGCGAATTGCTGAGTGTTGACCAGATGCGGCTCGCCGACCGCCTCGCCGTTGCGGCGGGTGTTCCCTCCGGCGATCTGATGGAAAATGCCGGATCGGCGGTCGCAAGCGCGATTGTTGAGCGCTGGTCGAGGCGCCCGGTCACGCTGTTATGCGGCCCTGGCAACAATGGCGGAGACGGGTTTGTCGTGGCGCGTTGCCTCGCCGCCATGGGCTGGCCGGTCCGGCTTGGCCTGCTCGGCTCGGAAGATCACCTGAAAGGCGATACGCGCGTTAACGCCGCCCGCTGGACGGGGGCGATCGAACCGTTGACGCCGGCTCTGATCAATGGCGCCGGGCTGGTGATTGATGCGCTGTTTGGCGCTGGCCTCGACCGGGCGCTGACAGGGCCCGCGGCGGAGGTTCTCGCGGCGGCGGCGGCACACGGCGCGCCGGTCATCGCGATTGACGTGCCCAGCGGTGTGATGGGCGATACGGGTGCCGATTTGGGCGCCATCGCCGCTGACCTTACCGTCACCTTCTTTCGCAAGAAGCCCGGCCACCTGCTGCTGCCTGGCCGCGCGCTGTGTGGCGAGGTGGTCGTTGCTGACATCGGCACGCCAGCCGACGTGATCGCCAGGATCGCGCCCGATATGTCCGAGAACGCGCCGTCGCTATGGGCGGGCGACCTGCCGCAATTCGGGGCCGGCGCCAACAAATACAGCCGTGGTCACGCTCTGCTCTGGGGTGGCTATCCAATGACGGGGGCAGCCCGTCTGGCAGCGCGTGGCGCGGCCCGCGCGGGCGCCGGACTGACGACGATCGCAGTAGAAAATCTCGCTCTGCCGGCTTATGTCGCCGCCGTCACCAGCATCATGGTGCATCCGGTGTCGCAGCAATGTGACCTGGACAAGCTGCTGCAAGACAAACGCATAACCGCGCTTCTGATCGGGCCCGGCGCGGGTGCGACAGAGCAAACACGCGCGCGCACGCTTGCGATGCTGGCAACGGGGCGGCCTTTGGTTCTCGACGCGGACGCGCTGACCGTGTTCCGGCATGATCTGGAAGCGCTGCGCCGCGCCATCTGCGGTGTCTGTGTCTTGACACCGCATGAAGGAGAATTCTCTCGGCTGTTTGGCAGCGATGGCGACAAGCTCACGAGGGCGAGGGACGCCGCGCGGCTCTCCGGTGCCATCATCGTCCTCAAGGGGAGCGACACCGTGATCGCGGCGCCTGAGGGTCGCGCGATCATCAACAGCAATGCGCCGCCGACGCTTGCGACCGGCGGATCGGGGGATGTGCTCGCGGGGATGATCCTTGGCCTTCTTGCACAGGGCATGACGCCGTTTCTGGCGGCCGCCGCCGCCGTCTGGCTCCATGGCGCGGCGGCTGCCGAATTCGGACCCGCCCTGCTGGCTGAGGATCTGCCCGAATGCCTGCCAGCGGTGTTCCGTCGGCTGCAGACGGCGCACGGCGATCAGCCCGGATGATTGATGCGGCATCGCTACACCCGGCCGTTCGTTCGGGCGAAAGTCGCGCTTGCAGCTTCGTGAAGGGGTCGCCGATGTTTTCAGCAATAATATAAATAATAAATCTATGATAAAATCACTTTTTAAGAAACATATCTGCTGTTATTTTTAATACATGGTCGATTTTTACTGATGGCATCCAATTCAGTAAATATTTGTTCTTTGATATATCCACCTGGAGCGAGCCTATCAATCGATCCGCTGTTTCTTCTTTGCCAAACAGCCGCGCTGCATAATGCATCATATTGGAAGGTACTGGAATTAGATATGTGGTCTTGGTCAGGGCTTGAGAGATCATTGTGATTAATTGAGTTGTCGACAGATCATGACCATCGGAAACCATGAATATCTGATTGCGCGCTGATGGGTGGACGCAGCATGTGTGTATGAAATCAACGAGATTGTCGATCGCCACGAAGCTTCTTTTATTGTCGATTGCACCAAACGGTAAGGGTATGGAACGATTGACCAAGCGCATCAGATCCAGGAAATTTGCTTTGACGCCAGGTCCGTAGACCAGCGGCGGGCGAATAATAACGATGTCGAGAGCGGTTTTTTTCGCGATATCCAGAAGTTCGATCTCGGCTTCCATCTTCGAAATGCCGTAGGGATCAGTCGGCGCGGGAGCCTCATCTGCACTGAAAGGTGGACGATGACTGGTCGAACTTCCATTTACTTTGACTGTGCTTAAATAGATAAATCGCTTCACGCCGGCTTCTGCAGCTTTCTGTGCCAGTTTAAGCGTTCCATCAACATTGATTTTTCTGAATTCCGCGATGGGGTCAGCCGCCTTGTCGTTCTTCACGTGAACGCGTGCAGCGCAATGGATAACCACATCAATGTTTTTTACTGCAGACGACCAGTCTCCAAGTTCCAGATCAAGATTGTCGTGAACCTCGATGAATGACGGGAATTGACTTGACCCCTCCCTGACGGCGGCGCGAACGCTCATCGCCTCCTGGGCAGCAAAGTGCGAAACGAGCGCTCGTCCAACAAAGCCGTTCGCGCCCGTAATCAACAATTTCATGACAGTTCTCGTTTGGCCCGGTGCCAAAGCGGGGCGAAGGAAGCGTTATAAAAATCGATGACGAAGGCAAGCTGTGCTTCAGGTAAACGGCCTGCAAATCAGTCAACCCTAGGGTCAGGACCGATTAATTTGGACGAAACGGTGGGAGAGAAATGGCGCGAGGTTGAGGAGCAGGCCTGCAGGAAGTCGTCTGACTTTCAAAGGCTTGCGACATAAAGATCGCGTCATTTCACCCCATCCGAAGGACAAGGCACGAATGGCAAACTGGTTCGTCGAAGCCCTCAACCATACCAAGGGGTATGCTTTTCGGGCTTCTCCTGCCATTTTATCCATTCGTGCCATGCCGTTTTGCCTAAATTAATCGGTCCTGACCCTAAACGCCTCTGTCCGGCAGGCCGTCGGGTCCGCCAGACAGTCACATGACATACCCTCGCGCCAGCTATCAGGTCGGCGGCTGCAGCTTGTCCTGCGTCCTGGTATCGAAATCGCTCGCGTCATGGCGCTCATGGAGCTGCGTATCGAGGTCGCCAAACAGCCTGTTGACCTTGCGCCCGCGTTGCACCGCCGGCCGGGCGTCGATCGCGTTGGCCCAGCGACCGACATGGCGATAGGAGGCGACATCAAGGAAGTCAGCGGCGCTGTAAAGCCGCCCGAGCACCAATTGGCCATACCACGCCCAGATGGCGATATCGGCAATGGTGTAATCATCGCCCGTCATGAAGGTGTGGGCAGCAAGGTGGCGATCGAGAACGTCGAGCTGGCGCTTCGTCTCCATGGCGAAACGGTCGATGCAATATTGAATCTTCATCGGCGCATAAGCATAGAAGTGTCCGAACCCGCCGCCAAGATAGGGTGCGCTCCCCATCTGCCAGAACAGCCAGTTGAGGCATTCGGTCCGTTTGGCAGGGTCTTTGGGAATGAAGGCGCCGAATTTCTCGGCGAGATAGAGCAGGATGGACCCTGATTCGAAGACGCGAAGAGGCGGTGATACGCTGCGGTCGAGGAGCGCAGGGATCTTTGAATTGGGATTGATCTCGACAAATCCGCTTGAAAACTGCTCGCCATCGCTGATTTTAATCGGGTAGGCGTCATATTCTGCCCCTTCCATACCGCAGGCGAGCAGCTCTTCCAGCATCACCGTGACTTTGACGCCATTGGGTGTTGCCAGCGAATGAAGCTGGAGCATATGCTTTCCAACCGGCAATACCTTGTCGTGTGTCGGGCCGGCGATGGGACGGTTGATATTGGCGAAACGGCCGCCATTTTCCTTGTCCCATGTCCAGACCTTGGGGGGCACGTAGGCCGAGCTGTCATTCATGACTTTGTCCGATGGCTTGAGGGGAGCGGGGACGACCGTTGACGTCCTGCGCTTAAACTAATGCCGAATGCGGATCGCGCAATGGCGTGCCGGCGTCGACAGGGCAGTGTGTGCAACAGGCTTCGTAACAATAGCGGCAGATCTCATAGGCATGGCGCTCGTCGACGGGCAGGGAGTGCAGCAGCTTTTCGGCAATGCGCGCCAAATCTGTCATCTCACGGTTGGACAGCACAGCCAGCGTCTGCGCAAGGGCGCTGCTGCGCTTGCGCGCCATCGCCGTTGTCCGTCGCAATCCCTCCTCGGTCAGATGCAGTTCCACCGTCCGCCGGTCCACCTCTCCGGGCTTGCGCAACACCAGACCATCGCGTACCAGCCGGT
This sequence comes from Hyphomicrobiales bacterium, assembly GCA_021732205.1. Taxonomy (GTDB): domain Bacteria; phylum Pseudomonadota; class Alphaproteobacteria; order Rhizobiales; family UBA4765; genus Raskinella. The sequence goes on from JAKFVK010000070.1 coordinate 5,589, forward strand.
CAACCAGCCGGACCGTTCCCGGTTGTGACAGGCCGATGACGCCATGCAGCCGCTCAGTCAGGAAGCCGGGGCGATGGTGGATGAGCAGAAGAGCGGCCGCTGCAGCGCCGGGCTCGGGCGCGTCGCCGGCCAGCGATTTTTCAACAATGTCCGCCAGCGCAAGCGCCAGGGCGCCGATCAGATTGACGTCACGTTCCTGTGTCATGACGAAAAAATAGATGCTGGATGCATTGACCGCAAGGGGTTTCATCCATATAGATGCATGAAGCATCTAATGAGCGTGAACTATGTCCTTGTCCACCATCTCAGGCCTGTCACAAAAATCAGTCGGAGCGGTAGCAATCCTTACGGCCTGCGCCTGCGTCAGCATTGCCAACATCATCAGCAAGGACCTGCTGGTGCCAGCCTCCGTGCTGCCCATGGTGTTTGTGCAGGTGATGGCGAGCGTGATCGTGGTTGGTATTGCCGCAGTTGCGACAGGCCGCGTGCCGCCGCGCCGCGATGTCGTCAAGCTGGCGCTTCCGGGAATTCTTCAGCCCGGCCTGACTTACGTGTTTGCCTTTGTTGGCCTGTCAATGGTGCCGGTAAGTGTGGCGGGGCTGCTGTATGCAAGCGAAACCGCCATCATCGCCGTGTTCGCCTGGGTGCTGCTGCGCGAGCGATTGACGCAATCAACACTTCTGTCGCTTGGCCTGGGCGGTATCGGTGTTGCTTTTCTGACCGGCGCTGGAACATCTGAAGCAGCATTCTCAACGCTTGCCGTGTTGTTGATCCTGGCGGGTATTTCCTGCGCCGCGCTCGATACCATCGTCGCGCGCTACCTGGTTCGCCAGTCAGATCCGGTGACGATGACCGCAACCAGCCTTCCCGTGGCAGCTCTGGTCGTGGCGCTTGCCATGCTCGTGACCGGCAACCAGTCCTGGGCGTTTCTGAACGAGCCATCGACACTTGCCGGCCTCGTCATCTCGGGCCTGTTATTGCATGGCCTGGCGACAATCCTGTTCAATTTCGCTTTGGCACGCCTGGAAGCCAATGAGGCGGCGGCCCTGTTTCCGACGATTTCGCTGATGACGGCGCTGGGCGGCGTTGGCCTTCTGGGTGAGCGCCTGTCGCTGGTCCAGATCATGGGCGGCGCAGCGATCCTATCATCGTCCGTGATTGCCCTGTGGCGCGGGCGTCACGGGTGAAAGGCCGGGAGGGGGCAGGCGGGTCATGCAAGCCCGGCTTCACGCGCCAGCACCCGCAGCATCTCGTCTGCCGGCAGCGCCCGTGCGAAAGGCGCCCCCTGGCCGGCCCAATAGGCGCCGTACCCGAATTCGCCCCTGGCCTTCGCTGCCGCATGCAGGGCTTTGCCGGCATCATAGGCAAGCGGATAAGCGGGGATGTCCGCATCCGGCACGCTGCGGCCGAGGGCGGTGAAATGCGACACGAGGCTGCGGGCAGGGCGGCCCGAGATCGCCATCGTCATGTCGGTTTGCGCCCCTGCCGCCGATAAACGCTCGCGATAAGCCGGATCAGCGCTCGATTCAGGGCACAGGATAAAGGAGGTACCAAGCTGTGCGGCGCTCGCACCACGGTGCAATACGGCGGCAATATCCTTGCCATCCATCAGGCCGCCGGCGGCGATGACCGGGATCGACAGCTGGCTCGAAAGCAGTCTTGTGAGCGGCAGGGTGGACAGCCTGGCATCCGGCAGGGTTGGATCAAAAACGCCGCGATGGCCGCCGGCTTCATATCCCTGGGCGATAACCGCATCTATTCCAGCGGCTTCCACCTGACGTGCCTCCTCAAGCGTGGTCGCGCTCGCAAACATCTGGATACCGGCATGCCGCAAGGCAGCGATCCGATCAGCATCAGGCAAGCCGAAATGGAAACTGACGATGGCTGGTCGCTCCGCGATCACCATGGCAAGCATGGCGTCGTCATTGACGAAACCTTTGTAGATCTCTGTGAGTTGCTCGGGTGGTCGGGCGCCAAATTCAGCGAATATCGGGCGCAGGTGGTCAATCCAGCGCGCCTCGCACTGGCTGTCTTTCGCCGCCGGACGATGGCAGAAGAAATTGACGTTGAAGGCGCGGTTGGTCTGGTTGCGCAGAGCCGTGATCATTGATCGCGCCGTCGTAACGTCGCTGGCGCCAAGTCCGAGCGACCCAAGCCCGCCAGCGCCGGACACAGCCGCCGCCAAGGCCGGCGTGGATACGCCTGCCATCGGCGCCTGGATGAGTGGTACGCTTATTCCAAAACGCGCGCAGAACGCCTGTGCGGCCGGGAAATCGGTCATTGGCAAGGCTCCCTGGGGCGCCCCGTCGGCAACGACGTGTGCGCCTGTCGGTAGGCAGGATAGATGAGCGCTCCAGCCGTCGCCACATCAATTGCCGAGTGCGGCAATCCTCGATCTGGCGTCGGCAACCCCGCCAGCCAGCGCCTGTTCATAGAAGCGCCGCGCAACAGCCGGATCGCCACGCAGGCCCACGACGCCCCAGCCTGCCAGTGCCCGCGTGTCATAGGTTTCGCCAAGCAGGAAGGCTGCCTGCGCATCGCCAATCTCGACGGCACGCGACAAAAGCAGACGCGCACCCGCTATATCTCCGGTATCCTCGATCATTTTGCGGGCGCGCTGAACGAGGCGGGTGCTTTCAGCGGTTGGCCCTCGCAATGCCGGTTCGGCGGGCCGAGCCGGGGCGGGGGCGCCAACAGGTGCCACAGGCGCTGGCGCAGTAGTGCGCTCGGCAGCTGCGTTTGCCTTCCCCGGATCGATTGTCGCAACCTCGCGTTGGCTGGCAGCAGCGTCGGGTTTGCTGTCACCGACCGGGGCCTTTGGCGTCGGTGCTGCATTCGCCTCACTGCCCGCCACGGGTGAAAGGAGAGTGCCGGTGACGGTGACCTTTTGCGGCAGCGCTGCACCCTCCCGCGCCACCTCCTGGCGTGAGGTTTCGGCAAAAGCCGATTCAACCCGCGAAGGAGCTCTCTGCTCCGTTGGCGTTCGGCTGTCCTGGCTGCGGCTGTCCTGGCCGGAGGTAAATCGGCGGGCGATCTGCTCGACCCAAGCGAAGGCGCTGTTGCCTTGCGACAGGCTGGAACTGACAAGGTAACCGCCAAGCCCGGCAGCTGTCGCGCCAATCAGGCATAGAGCGACCGCAACAGGGCCAAATCCCGATCGTTCACCCGCCTGCTCCCCCTGGCTGTGACTGTCATCGTCGCGCAGGAAATGCGGAAGGTCGCGTTGGACAACCGCCACGCTTTGATGTTCGCTGCGCGCCGCTGTCATCGGCACCATAGGCGAGAAATGAGGCGGCGTGCGGCCGTCCTTGCCGTCGGTCAGAATTTCCTTCGCCAGCGCTTCCCAGACGCCAGGTGGAAGGGGAATAGGCTCATCCTGCGGTTTCATCGACATCGGGCCAATCC
>JAKFVK010000245.1 GCA_021732205.1 Hyphomicrobiales bacterium
CGATGACGATGTGAATGCGCGGCAGCGTCTGTGTCAGATCGCCATTGCCCTCGTTGGTGACGATGATCGAGGTGCCGGTTTCGGCGATGAGGAAATTGGCGCCGGTGACGCCGATGTCTGATTTGAGAAATTTGTCGCGCAGCACGGCGCGGGCTTCGCCCAGCAGGCTTTCCGGCTCGTCGAGATTGCGATCTTGCGCCAGATGGGTATGGACGCGGCGGAAATCGGCCTCCACCTGCTCTTTGAGGACATGAACTGCCGGGGCGATGATGTGCGAGGGGTGCTCGCCCCTGAGCTGGATGATGTACTCGCCAAGGTCCGTTTCAATCGGATCAACGCCGGCTGCGCTCAGCGCCTCGTTGAGGTTGATCTCCTCCGAGATCATCGACTTGCCCTTGGTAACGGTGCGGGCGCCGACGCGCTTGCAGATGTCGAGGACGACAGAGCGTGCCTCCTCACTGTTTCGGGCAAAATGCAGGATGCCGCCGGCAGCCGTCAGATTGGCTTCATAAGCCTCAAGATAGAGATCGAGATGGGCGAGCGTGTGGTTCTTGATGTCGCGGGCATTGGCCCGGAGCTCGTCGAATTCGGGCAGGCGGTCGGCTGCAGCCTTGCGCTTCCCGATGAAGCCCGCTTCGACATTGTGCAGGGCACGCTGGAGCTGTTCGTTACCCAGCGCCTCGACGGCATTTTCCTTGAAGGTCTCGGTGGTGAGAAACATGGCTCAGCTCCCCGCGCCGCGATCAGCTTCGCCGATGGACGGGCCGTCGGTCATGCCGGCGAGCACTTCGGCGACGTGACGCACTTTAATGCGCTCGCCATAACCCTCGCGTTGCAGTTTTCCGGCCATGTTCATCAAGCATCCCATGTCGCCGGCAAGAAGCAGGTCGGCGCCGGTTGCGGCGATATCCTCGGCTTTCTTTCCAACGATCTTGTTGGAGATATCGGAATATTTGACACAGAACGTGCCGCCGAAGCCGCAACACACCTCGCTGTCGCCCATCTCCGTGAGGCTGAGGCCGGTGACGCTTTTCAGCAAGGCGCGTGGCTGGCGCTTGATGCCGAGTTCGCGCAGGCCTGAACAGCTGTCATGGTAGGTAGCGGTGGCAGAAAGGCTCGCGTGGACCTCGCGCATGCCGCGCACATCGGTGAGGAAGCTCACCAGTTCGAAGGTCTTGGCGGCGAAGGCGTTGGCGCGGGCAGCCTGCATAGGATCATCGGCAAAAAGCTCGGGAACATGACTTTTCAGCATGCCACCGCACGAGCCGGATGGAGCAACGACATAGTCGTAGGATTCAAACGTATCCAGAATGCGCGCGGCAATCGCCCGGGCGGTGGCACGGTCACCTGAATTGAACGCAGGCTGGCCGCAGCAGGTCTGGCCGGCGGGCACGTCGACGACGCAGCCTGCTTCTTCAAGCAGCTTCACCGCCGCAAAGCCGACGCTCGGGCGAAACATATCGACAAGACAAGTGGCGAACAGGGCGACGCGAGGGTGCTTTGCAGCGGACATGAACGGCCTGTCTCCGGTTGGTCGGCATCATAACCAATTAAGTCGGGCGGAGAGTGGCTGAAAGCGGGAGTTACCGCAAGCCGGCTGAGGAGCCCGGGTGCAAGTGCTGGTTAACTCACGGGGCGCAACGCCTCGATCAGCATATGGCCCTCGACACCCTCGCCAAGCGCGGCCTCGATCGAAAAGGCCTGTTCGAGGTTTTTTTGCGACAGAGCCTCGCGCGGCGCGGCGCAGGCAAGCAGCCGTCCCTCCTTCAGGATGGCGATACGATCAGCAAAGCGCGCCGCGAGATTGAGGTCGTGCAGAATGGTGAGCGTGGTGAGCCTGTGTTCCCGGGTGAGGCTGCGGACGGTTTCCATCACCTGCAACTGGTTGCGGATGTCGAGCGCGCTCACCGGCTCGTCAAGAAAGAGGAATCGAGGGTCGCCGGCCATCACCTGAGCCAGAAAAACCAGTTGGCGCTGGCCGCCACTGAGTGCGCCCAGAGGGCGTGTTGCCAGATGCGCGATGCCAAGGCGCTCCAGCGCGCTCCCTGCCGCCGCAAGATCCGCCTCGCCAACGCGGTAGTGCAGCTGCTTCAGGCGGCCGAGAAGGACGGTTTCAACCACTGAGAGTGCGGCGCGCGCGCCGATATCCTGTGGCATATAGCCGATATGCGGCGCCGTCCCGTTCAACGCTTCAAGCGTAATTGATCCGCTGCTTGGTACAAATCCGGCAAGAGCTTTCAGCAGCGAGCTTTTTCCCGAGCCGTTAGCGCCGATCACGGCCAGTATCTCACCGGGACGGGCGATAAGATCGACATCGCTCAGGGCGATCAGCCTGCCATAGCGCACGCCCAGCCCCTCAGCTTTCAGCATCACCAGAAACTCCGCCGTGAACCGATGATGAGCCAAACTAGAAACGGCACGCCGATCAGCGCGGTCACGATGCCGATCGGGATGAGAGCACCCGGTACCAGCGTCTTGCTCGCAATCGAGGCAAGCGACAGAACGAGTGCACCAAAGAGCGCTGAGAGCGGCAGCAGGCCGCGTTGATCCTCGCCAACCAGCATGCGCGCCATATGGGGCGCGACAAGGCCGATGAAGCCGATGGTGCCGACGAAGGCGACGGCGATACCGGTCAGGGCCGAGATCACCACAAAGGCGCGAAGCCGTAATGCGCGCACGTTGACGCAAAGGCCGATTGCCCGTTCGTCGCCAAGTTTCAAGGCCGTGAGGCGCCAGACATCGGCGGCGATCATGGGCAGGCAAAGTAGAATGGTAAGCAGTAGAAGGTAAAGCTTCGACCAGCTTGCTTTCTGCAGGCTGCCGAAGAGCCAGAAGACGATCTGTTGCAAGGCTTCGGGCGAGGCGATGAATTGCAGCAGAGCCAGCAGCGCCTGGAATAAAAACAGCAATGCTATGCCCGCCAGGACGAGGATTTCCGGCGTCGCGCCACGCAAGCTCCCTATCGCATAGACGCAGGCTGAGGCAAGGCCAGCGAAGAAGAAGGCGGAGAGGGGAATGGCGGTTGCTTCCGATATCGGCAGAAGCGGCCCGATCACGATCACCAGCGCGGCACCGAAGCCGGCACCCGCCGAGATGCCGAGCGTGTAGCTTGAGGCGAGCGGGTTGTTGAGGATGGTCTGCATCATGGCGCCGGTGAGCCCCAGCGACGCGCCGACGGCAAGCGCCATGAGGGCAGCCGGCAGGCGGATCGACCAGATGATGGCATCCACCGTCCGGTCCGCGGCAAGGCCCAATGCAGAACGCGCTACCGCTGCCAGCGGCAGCAGCGCCGGGCCGGTGGCGATATCGACGAGCAGGCTCAGCGCTACCGCCGCCGTCGCCGCGAGGCCGACGATGAGGCGGGTGCGCGCGTGATGGCGATAAGCGGCGCCGACCGCGCCAGTGACCGGGGCGGCGCCTGAAATCGACTGAACCTTGCTCATGGCGTAAGGGGCAGCATCCACGTACCGGCGAACGGCACAGGAAGGAAGCGCTCATGGTAGTCGCGTAGCGATTGCACCGGATCGATATCGGCGAAGTCCTGCGGATAGAGTCGTTTGGCGATGAATTGCATGGCGGTGAAGTCAAACAGGGTGCGCGCCAGCCCATGTTCGACGGCGTTGATGTTGCCGGTCTTGATGGCGTTGATCTCCGACCAGCCCGGTCGCGCTGCATAAGGCGCAAGGCTGGCGCGGGTCGTTGCCTCGTCGGCATCGTAACCGGTCCTCACGGCCTTGGGGCGATTGAGCCAGGAGGAACCGGCGATCAGGATAACGTCAGGATTTTCCGCCAGCACCGCTTCCGGGTTGAGCGGGCCCCAGGCGCCGGGAATCTTGCCAGTCGCGATGTTGCTGGCGCCAAGGAGGGTGATGATTCTGCCCCACATGGTGTCGTTGTAGGAGTTGCCGATGGTCTCCGGGCCAGCCTGGCCGAGTTCGACGTAAACTTTCGGTTTTGCGCCCTGAACCCGCGATATGCGGTCAAGAATGTCGCGATATTGCCGCTCGTAGAGTGAGGATAACTCCTCGGCCCGCTGTTCGGCCTGCATGACCTTGCCATAAGCCCTGGTGGAGGCGAGGTGGCGCTCCAGCACCTGCGCGTTATAGTCGATGACGATGATCGGGATGCCGGCCGCCGTGATCTGCTCGACCTGGGTCTGGGCTGCCTTGAAGCCCCATTCGGCCATGAAGACGACATCGGGCCTCAGGGCAATCACTTTCTCGGCGCTGAAGGTGTTGTTGTCGATATCACCGACATCAGGCATGGCCTGAAGGTTGGGGATGACCTTCGCATATCTGGAGAAGATGGCCGGACGCCAGCCTTCCCATGGCGTGCGTGATATGCCGACAACTTTTTTCCACCCTTCGACGCCGGCAATGGCGGTGAATTCCTCGTAATTGAAGGTCACAATCACGCGGGACACCGGATGTCCGACGTTCACTTGGCGTCCGATGGCGTCGGTAATATTCAGTGTGTGTGCCTGTACAGGCAGGCAACAGGCAGAGGAAAGTATAGGGATACTGGCTGCGAGCAGCAGAGTTCTGCGGTTGATCAGCATGATGGCCTCCGGACGACAAGGTCCGCGCGGTAAATTGAGGATGTGGTGGGGGGCGTCGGAGCGATCCGACGGGCTCTTGACCGGGACTGGCGAATGAGTAAACGACCGGTCTCGCCGGCGCTCACGTCAGGCCTTCAAAAATGTCAGACGATGGGTGGAGCGCGCGCGGTCTGCGGCCGGCCGGCGCGTCCGGGCGGCTCTCTTTGCGGCTCAGTCAGCGCATTATTGTCAACGAGAACAATATTGCCCGCCGGAGCAAAGGCTGATTGCGATACTGCCAGTACCGGCGCCGCGAGGGCACTGCGGCAGGTGGCGACACACATGATGTCGCATTGGTAATGAAGCGGCTGCGGCGCGTTGTCCGGGCTCTGGCGTTCGGCGCTGCTCAGACAGATGACCGCCCCTGAAAGCGGATCGGCGGCGGTCTGAATTGTAGCCGCGAGCGGCGACAGGATCGACTGCATCGTCAGGGCAAGCACCAGCATCATTGCTGCCATCTGCCCTGTGACCACGCGTAGCCTCATCACCATCCAATCCATGGGAGTTTCATAGCCGGGGAGCGATCGCATCGTCAATCACGGCGGTTCATCAATCGCCTTGCGCGCTACGATGGCGACGGCTAAGGCCGATACGCATTCTGCAACCATTGAGCGTCATGACCGAGGATTGTTATCATCCATTGCGCCGGCAAGTGCTGGACGAGGTGCATGCGCGCCCCTTCCAGCTGACGCGGGCGCCGCGTCGCTTCCTGCATGCAGCCTTCACCATCGATCAGGCCGGCGGTGAGGCTGCGGTGCAGGCGCTCGATCACTGGTGCGCGACGACGGGTGGCGAGCGCCCGGCGCCTGGCGCCAATTTTCACCGGATCGCCTTCCCCTCCGCCCGGCTGCGCTGGGAGCGTCATACCGAATTCACGACCTATACCTGGGATACGGCGTGCACGGCTGATGAACCGTTCGGCTGGCCGCTCGCGGAGGCAAGCCCGGTGGGTGAAGCCTTGCCGGCTCCCGGGCCTTTGCTTGCAGCGGTTGATCTGGTCATTATCGGGGCTGACGGCGCACCTGATGATCTGTCGGGGCTGTTTGACCAGACGTCGCTGTGTGTTGCCAGCGTCCACGACGGCGCGGCGCGGATCATCACCGATTTTCGTCAGGATGCGCGGGGGTCGACACGTATTCTGGTGATTGATCGCGGGCTTCATCCGCAGGTGGCGGGAGCGCTGGTGCAGCGGCTTCTGGAGATCGAGACGTATCGGACATTCGCCCTTCTCGGCCTGCCCGAGGCAATGCGCAGCGCGCCGGTTGTGGGGCGCATCGAGACTGAATTGGTGCGCGTCACGGGGCAGATGAGGGCGCCGTCCGATCTGGCTGATAATTCAGTGCTTCTCGATGGTCTGATGGCGCTTGCTTCCGAGCTTGAGGCGGAGGCTGCGATCTGCGCCTATCGCTTCGGGGCGACGCGGGCCTATGACGCCATTGTCCGCAGCCGTCTTGACGTCGTGGGTGAACAGCCGGTTGAAGGCTATCTGACATGGAAAGCCTTCCTCGACCGGCGGATGGCGCCGGCGATGAGGACGTGTCAGACAGTTGCCGACCGTCAGGCGGAACTGGCGCGAAAATTATCGCGGGCGGCTAACCTCTTGCGCACGCGCGTTGATATCGAGGTCGAGCAACAGAACCGGTCGGTCCTGCAGGCGATGAATGAGCGGGCACGGCTGCAACTGAGGCTGCAGCAGACAGTTGAGGGCCTCTCGGTCGCGGCTGTCAGCTATTATGTCGTGGCGCTCATCGGGGTGCTGTTCGAGGGCGCGCGCGATGCCGGTCTCACCACGGCAGAGCCGGGAATTCTGTCGGCGCTCGCTGTGCCTGTGGTGATTGGCACCATCTGGCTGATCGTGCGCCGTATCAGGCGCAAGCATAGCGAATAAGCGGTTTTCAGCAGCGCCGATAAGTGTAGGCAAGCGGGTTGCTGTTTGGTGGTCCGCCTTTCACGAAGCGCTCGGTAGATTGAAATACATCGCGGCTCTGGAAGGTCGCCTCATAGGCATAGACCGCGTCGCGACTGGTGATGAGGGCAGTCACCCGGTTGGCGCTGGCGCTGACCGAGACGGGCTGCGGGCGGCCATTGTTGAGGCGCTGTTCGGTATAGGTCCAGGCCGAACCATTGCGAGAAAACTGTACCCAGTTGGCGCAGCCATTATCATGGCTCCACCGGCCCTCGATCCAGTCGGCGGCGCCCTGCGCGCTTGCCTGCACGCACAACACCGCCAGGCAAATCACCACATAAACCGCGCGCATTGATTTGATGCCCCGCACAAGAATCAGAGATCAGAAGTTAGCCGCGCCAACGGAGCGTGACAATCAGTAAGCAAACTCCGCGCGTGTGAAACCCTGCAGATACAGAAGTGCCGTCAGATTTCCATGCTCGATACGAACGGCGCAGGCCTCAGCCACTTTCGGCTTGGCGTGGAAGGCGACACCGAGGCCGGCGGCATTCAGCATGAGCAGATCATTGGCTCCGTCGCCGACGGCCAGGGTCTCGTCTGGCTGAAGCGACAGCCGCAGTGCAAGCGCGGCAAGCGCCTGACGTTTGGCCTCAGCGCCGAGGATGGGGTCGGCAATTTTGCCGGTGAGTTTGCCATCGGCGGCGATCAAGGTATTTGAGCGGTGTTCGTGGAAACCAAGGCGCGCGGCGATCGGTCCGGTGAAGTGGGTGAACCCGCCCGAGACGAGGGCGCTATAGGCGCCGCTTGCCCGCAGGGTGGCCACCAGCACGGGTCCACCCGGCATCAGCTCGATGCGCTCGGCGATGATCTTGTCGATGGTCGCGACAGGAAGGCCGGCGAGCAGCGCGACGCGCTCTCGCAGCGCTCCCTCAAAAGGAATTTCGCCGCGCATGGCCTTTTCGGTGATGGCGGCGACGCGGGGCTTGAGGTCAAGCTCGGCTGCCAGTTCGTCGATACATTCCTGGCGGATCATGGTTGAATCCATATCGGCCAGAAACAATTTCTTGCGCCGATGGATGGCGGGAACAATGGCGATATCGATCGGTTCATGGCAAAAACGGGCACGAAGATCATCGCTCAGCGCTGTGATCGCTTCAGCACGTGCATTGGTTGGCGTGAAGGCGATTTCAGCGGCTATTCCTTCATCAAGCTGGCGCGGGGCGGTGGCCTGCGGCAGATGAGACGCCATGGCCGCGATATGACCTGCCGTCAGGCAGGGGCGCGCCGGGTCACAGAAAGCTATCAGAACGTGGGTCATCGGGATTGGAGATTGACGGGTTTGCGGGCGGATCGGAATTGGCGCGGGCTTGCTATTGCAGGTCCGACCGCGAGCGGCAAGTCGCGGCTGGCGCTTGATTGGGCTTCTGCCCATGAAGGCATCATCATCAATGCCGATGCCATGCAGGTTTATAGCGATCTGCGGGTCATTACCGCGCGCCCCGGTGAGGCCGACGAGGCAATCGTCCCGCACCGGCTCTATGGTATCGTCGACGGGTCGCAGGCCGGTTCGGCGCAAATCTGGGCGGAGCGGGCCTGCGCCGAAATTGCAGCGGCGCGAGCTCAAGGCGCCCTGCCGGTGCTGGTCGGTGGCACCGGGCTTTATTTCCGCGCCCTTTTCGAAGGGCTCGCCGATTTGCCGGACATTCCCGACGCCATCCGTCGGAAATGGCGCGAACGAGCAACAGACGAAGGAAGCATGGCGCTCCATGCGGAATTGCGCCGGCGCGATCCGGCGATGGCGGCGAGATTGCGGCCAAGCGATGCGCAGCGCGTGACGCGGGCGCTTGAGGTGATTGACACGACGGGGCGTTCGCTCGCGGCCTATCACGAGGCTGCGACCACCGGGCTTGAAGATCCGGCAGGGTGGGAGCGGGTGTGTCTGCTGCCGGAGCGCGAGGTTCTGCATGGCGCGATCGCGGCACGCGTGCGCGCCATGATCGCTCATGGCGCCGTTGGCGAAGTCGAGGCGCTGCTGGCGCGCAAGCTCCATCGGGCGCTGCCGGTGATGAAGGCGATCGGTGTCAATGAGCTTGGCGCCTATCTCGCGGGCGAGGGCACGATTGATGAAGCGCAAGCGCGGATGATGGCTGCTACCCGACGCTATGCCAAGCGCCAAGTGACCTGGATGCGCACCCAGATGGTCGATTGGCGGGTGCTGGGGTCAGCTGCGGCGATGTGACCCGTACTAGCCTTGGCCTGATGCTCATGGCAGGAAGGAGCATCACGGATGACATGATTCTGGAAAGACAAGACCATGGCTGGAGCTTGT
>JAKFVK010000284.1 GCA_021732205.1 Hyphomicrobiales bacterium
GCGCGGAAGTGACCGAATTGATCCAGGGCTTTGTGGTGGCGATGAACCTCGAGACCACGGAAGAAGACCTCATGCACACCATCTTCCCGCATCCGACACTGTCGGAAATGATGAAGGAGAGCGTGCTGGATGCCTATGGCAGGGTGCTGAACGCTTGAGCGTGGGCCGGCTGAGCGGCGCGGGCTGGTCACCTGTGGCGAGGCGATCCCATCAATGCCGCAACTGACCAGAAGTCGTGCCGTACTATTAGCTTTCGGGCTGTTGGCGCTGGGTTTGAGCGTGGCGCCGCTTTTGGTGCGCTGGTGGGCTGTGCAGGATGCCTGTCCACGGGTAACGGTGGCCGATGGCTATTTTAGCGACGGGATGTTCTGGCGTATCCAGGAGGCGCAATGCGGCGGCACGATCGGGACCGTGTGGCAGGTCCATATCTCGGCCTCCAACACGCAACCGCGACTGGCATTCGACGCGCAGAACGCACCGCGACCGTTATCGGTAGAGCAGATCAAGGGCGGGATTGTCATCAGGCTCGATCAACCACCCGCCGGATCGACGGAGGCGAGCGTGTCCATCCCTGTTGTTCCGAAGATGCGGCCTAAAAGAATACTGCATTTCGTCAACGGTCGCGCGCGAGGTTAATTGATTTTCTCAGGTTTGCAGATACTGCGGATTTGTGACGCCAATCGTTTCAGCAACACATCGCCAACACCAATAATCGGAGCCCGGCAGAGTATAAAGATGCATGTAATCGAACAAAGAGATCGCGGCTAATTTTTAATTAAATGTCGAATCATATATGTGTTACCTTAAAACATAAGCAAGGAGACCAAGATGAGCCGGGCGCCTATTCCTTTGAATGAAGCGATGCGCCTGAAGGCGCTTCACAATTATGAGATCCTTGATAGCGTTTGCGAACAGAATTTCGACGACATTACACGGTTGGCAGCACGCTTGTGCGATTGCCCGATGGCCTTGATTTCCTTGGTTGATTCAGATCGTCAGTGGTTCAAGGCAAAGGTCGGACTGGACGTCAGCGAAACGCATCGCGATCTATCATTCTGTGCGCACGCCATTCTAGATGCTTCGCAGCCGCTGATCGTGACAGATGCTACCCAGGACTGCCGGTTTTCCGATAATGATCTGGTCGTCGGCCCGCCTGGAATTCGTTTTTACGCAGGCATTCCGCTGATTACCAAACAGGGCTTTCCCCTTGGAACGCTGTGCGTGATTGATACCAAACCGCGGGCGATTGATACGTACCAGCTGGACGCTTTGCGGGTGCTGGCGCAATCGATCGTGACTGCCCTTGATCTGCGCCAGACAATGCGCGCGGTCGGGACGCTGGCATTGTCCGACCAATTGACGGGACTGCCCAACCGCACGGCTTATCTGTCGCTGATGTCAAAATCGATCGAGCGACAGAAGCGCGATGGGCACCCGTTCGGGATCGTCTATATCGATCTTGATGGCATGAAGCGCGTTAATGATCAGGAGGGTCATGCGGCTGGCGACCAGTTGCTGGTGGTTGCTGCGAAGGCGATTGCGAAAGCGGTGCGCGGCGAAGACAGCGTCGCAAGATTGGGCGGCGATGAATTCGCATGCCTTGTCAATGTTGCGACGCTGTCTGCCTTGGCCAAAATCTGTGAGCGGATACGGCTGTCGATCAAGGATGATATGCTGATCAACGGCTTTTCCGCTACCGCTTCGCTGGGTGGGGCCCTGTTCGCCCAGCCCCCGAAAGATGAATCCCACGCCATCGCTGTCGCTGACGCGCTGATGTATGCAGCCAAGTCATCAGGCAAAGATCAGTGTGTCTGCCGCCAGATCACGTCACACATTGACGATCATGTCAGCGGTTTGGGCACGGTCACGGCGCTGCAGACGAACGCCAAGTGATCCGGCCGCATCCGCTGCGTGTCGGCTGACATGGTGTCTCAGGGGCCGGCGGGCTACTTCGCTCGCGGGGGTAAATGATATAGGGTGCTGTTCGTGCCGCTGGAGCGGACAGCGATCCGACAGGATCGGCGTTCGCTCCCGACGTCTTTGTCGTCGTGTGCGCTGTTTCCGCACCCGTCTTACGGGCGAGTGTTCTGACGGTAGGTCCTCTGACGGTAAGTCCATGACAAATCTGATTGATACGTTGCATGCCGATCCGCGACCGCGCCACCCTGAAAAGGCGCACAAGGCGGACAGCCCGGTGCTGCGCAAGCCCGACTGGATCAGGGTGAAGGCGCCCGGCTCGCCAAAATATGCTGCAACGCGGGCGATCGTGAAGGAGAACAAGCTCGTTACCGTGTGCGAGGAGGCAGGGTGCCCGAATATCGGCGAATGCTGGGAGAAGAAGCACGCCACCTTCATGATCATGGGCGATACGTGCACGCGGGCCTGCGCCTTCTGCAACGTCAAGACCGGCCTGCCGGGGGCGCTGGATGCCCATGAGCCCGCGCATGTCGGCGAGGCCGTCGCCAAGCTGGGACTGAGCCATGTGGTGATCACCTCGGTTGACCGCGACGATCTTGATGATGGCGGCGCGCTGCATTTCGCGCAGACCATCTGTGCCATCAGGGTCGCCTCGCCAGCGACAACGATTGAAATCCTCACCCCCGACTTCCTGCGCAAAGAGGGGGCGCTGGAAACGGTCGTTGCGGCAAAGCCTGACGTCTTTAACCACAATCTGGAAACGGTTGCCTCGAACTATCTGACGGTGCGCCCTGGGGCGCGCTATTTTCACTCGCTGCGCCTGCTGCAACGGGTGAAGGAGCTTGACCCGTCGATTTTCACCAAATCGGGCATCATGGTGGGCCTTGGGGAAGAGCGGAACGAGGTTCTGCAATTGATGGACGATCTGCGCTCGGCCGATGTCGACTTCATCACCATCGGCCAATACCTTCAGCCCAGCCGCAAGCATCATCCGGTGATCAGCTTTATCACACCGGACGAGTTTGCAGCCTTCGAGACGATTGCCTACACCAAGGGCTTCCTCATGGTGTCATCATCACCGTTGACGCGCTCCTCGCACCATGCGGGCGAGGATTTCAACCGGTTGAAAGTGGCACGGCAGGCGCGTGCCGCCAAAGTCTGATGCCCGAAATCACCAGCCAGAGGCGTGTCAACTACACGCCGGAGCAGATGTTTGATCTGGTGGCGGACATCGAAAGTTATCCGCACTTCGTGCCCTTGTGCGAGAAGCTCGTCATCCGCTCGCGCCGCAAGAGGGAAGATGGCGGTGAGTTGGTGACTGCCGCAATGACGATTGGTTACAAGCTCTTCCGTGAGACGTTTACCAGCCGCGTCGCTCTCGATCGCTCGCAACTGACGATCATCGTCACCTATATCGACGGGCCGTTGCAGAGCCTCGAAAATCGCTGGTCGTTCAGTGCCGATGGGCCAGAGGGATGTCTCGTCGATTTCAAGCTGTCGTATGAGTTGCGCTCGCGCACGCTTGCCATGGTCATGGGCAGCGTCTTTGACAAGGTGTTCGGGCGCTTCGCCGAGGCCTTCGAAAAGCGCGCGCACACCGTTTATGGTTCGCCCACCTTCGCTGGCTGAGGCAAGGCTTTGTTGAGAGCTTTGTGGTGAGGTGAGGTCAGCGGTTTACCTCAGCGGGCGTCCTCCATGGCTATTTCTACCCTTTCACCAGCGTCGTCGCCAAATTTTGCGGTGCGGTTTGCCTTGTTGCCGCTGACGGTTGCGGCTCTTTTCCTCTCCGCCGCCTTGCTGTTTTCTGTCCAGCCGATGTTCACCCGCATGGTGCTGCCCGTCCTCGGCGGGTCGCCCTCCGTGTGGTCGGTGGCGATGGTGATGTTCCAGGCCGTCCTGCTTGCCGGCTACGCCTATGCGCACGCGCTGTCGTCATGTGCCTCGATCCGCCGCGCCACGGTGATCCATGTCGCGTTGATGGTCATCGCTGCCGCCTTCCTGCCGATTGCCCTGCCAGGCAACGCAGCGCTTCCGGCGGGCGAGGGGTCGGTGATGTGGTTCGTGACGATCTTCTTGATGGCGGTGGCCGTACCCTTCCTTGCCGTTGCCGGCAATGGACCCTTGCTTCAGGCGTGGTTTGCGCGCAGCCAGCACGCGGCGGGTGAAGATCCCTATCATCTTTACGCCGCCTCCAATATCGGGTCGTTTGTCGGCCTGCTGAGCTATCCACTGATCGTTGAGCCGAATTTCGGGCTGGTGGCGCAAAGCAGCCTGTGGTCGCTTGGCTTTGCGGTGCTTGCGGTCCTGATCGCGGCGGCGGGCATTACCGCTGGTCAGGCGCAATCCAAGGCGATCGTCGCGCGCGTGGCAAGCGCAGCTCCGCTGGCGCTCCGGCGTGTGTGCCAATGGATCGCGCTTGCCTTTATTCCCTCGGCACTGCTCGTGGCGGTGACGGCACATATCTCATCTGACATTGCCGCCGCGCCCTTCCTGTGGGTGGTGCCTCTGGCGCTTTTCCTGCTGACGTTTGTCCTTACGTTTCGCAAAACGCCTCTGGTGTCGTCCGAGGTTCTGCACCGGCTGCAGCTCGCCATCATCGGCATAGTGATCGTGGTGCGCAGCTTCTCGCTGACGCTTGATATTGCGGCAAGCGTCCTGCTCGATCTGCTGGCTCTCTTCATCGCGGCGATGAGCGCACACGCCGCGCTCGTCGCTTTGCGGCCTGAAAAGGAAAGGCTGACGCTGTTTTATCTGTCGATGTCGCTTGGTGGCGTGCTGGGCGGCAGTTTCACGGCATTACTGGCGCCACTGTTATTCTCCTCGATTGCCGAATTCCCGATCACTCTGCTGCTCTGCCTTGCAACTCCGCTCATTCTGGCGCCACCGGCGTGGACAAAGACGGGCAAATCACTCGCGCTTGGAATCGTCATCGGTGGCGTTATCGTTTCCTGCCTCTATGCGTTTCCTGACATTACCGGCCCGCGTCGCGAGCCCGTTCTGCTGTTGGGTCTGGTGATGGCGGTGATGAGTTTCGTCCTGCTCTACCGGCACATGTTGGCTGCCCTGACAGTGGCGATGGCATTGCTGGCGGGGGAAGCCTGGCTCAGCCCGTTCCATGGCAAGGCCGAGAGCGTGCGCTCCTTTTTCGGTGTGCACCGGATGGTTGCAAGCGCTGATGGTCGCTTTCGCCTTCTCTTCCACGGAACGACACTGCATGGTGCGCGGCAGGTCAAGGACAGCGCTGGCGCGATAGTCAAAGACGCTCCGCCGACGATGTATTATCATCAGCAAAGCCCGTTTGCCGATGCCATTGACAGCGTGCGGCGGCGCAAAGCGCAGTTTTCGGCGAGCATTGTAGGGCTGGGGGCGGGTGCGCTGGCATGGTACGGGCGCGACCAGAGCGATTGGCGCTATTTCGAGATTGATCCCGCTGTCGTCGATATCGCGCTTGATCAGCGGCAGTTCGGGTTCATGTCGCCTGATGATCGCCGCAAGATCTCGGTCGGCGATGCGCGGTTGACGCTGACCTCGCTTGGCGATGGGTCGCAGGATCTGATTGTGCTTGACGCTTTTTCCTCCGATTCAATTCCCACTCATCTTTTGACGGTTGAGGCGATGAGCCTTTATGTGCGCAAGCTGGCACCGCGTGGCTTGCTTCTGTTGCATGTGAGTAATCGCAATCTCGAACTAGCCTCTGTCGTTGCCGCCAATGCCGGGGTGCTGGGCTTGACGGGCGCAAGGCGCTTATCCGCCAGCGATGATTTTGAGAACACCTATCGGGCCGCAGCCGACGTGATAGCGCTTGCCCGCGCTCCGGTCGATCTTGATGATTTGATACAGCGCGCTCAGTGGTGGTCACTTGTGCTGCTGGACGGTGTGAAGCCATGGAGCGACGATTTCGCCGATCTGCCGGCCGCCATCTATCGCCGGTTGTGGTCTGGGCGCTAGACGATTGCGTTTCTCAGCAATTCCAGGGCGCGGCTGACAGTGCGCTCGCGCACCACTGAGCGACCAAGATCACCAAAATCGAGCCGCTCATGGGTCGTCGGCCTGTCTCGGCGCGCAACGGCAACATGCACCAGTCCTACCGGCTTTAGCGCCGATCCTCCGCCCGGTCCGGCAATGCCGGTGACGGCAACGGCGAGGGATGCAGGTGAGCGCTTCAGTGCGCCTTCAGCCATGGCACGGGCGACTTCCTCGCTGACCGCGCCATGACGCGTAAGGACGGTTTCAGAAACGCCGAGCATGGCGATTTTTGCCAGGTTGGAATAGGTGACAAATCCACAGTCGACGACATCGGATGAGCCCGGGATTGCGGTCAGGGCGGCACTGATAAGTCCGCCTGTGCATGATTCTGCGGTTGCGATCCTGATGTTTTGTGCCCTGCAGAGAGTAATCACCTGCGACGCGATACCTTCATTTGTGTCCATGGACTCACTCATCGCCCGCCTGAGCACTGTTGAGCGCCGACGCCGGCAGAGAAATGGTCGCGAGCGCCATGGCGGCCAGGCCTTCGCGCCGGCCGACAAAGCCAAGCTCTTCCGAGGTGGTCGCCTTGATCGAGACGGCGTTGATCGGGAGCACCGCCGCTTCGGCGATCTTGCGACGGATCGCCTCGCGATGTGGGCCGACACGCGGGGCTTCAGCGATCAAAGTGGCATCTAGATTGATCAGCCTACCGCCCTTCTCGCGCACTCTTGCGGCAGCGAAAGCGAGAAACTGATCAGAGGGCGCGTCGCGCCACCGCTCATCAGATGGTGGGAAATGGCGACCGATATCACCATCACATAACGCCCCCAGAATGGCATCGGTCAGGGCATGCAGCACGACATCGCCATCGGAATGGGCAAGAACACCGCGATTATGAGAAATTTTGATGCCGCCGATTGTCACGTGATCGCCGTCGGTGAAGGCGTGGACATCATAGCCAAGGCCGGTGCGGATGATCTGCCGCTCTTTGGCCGACAGCAAGCGCTCGGCGCGGGCAAAATCAGCGGGCGCGGTTATCTTGAAATTATCAACCTCACCATCGACGAGCGCTACGGACTGGTGTTGCCACTCCAGAAGCGATGCGTCGTCGGTAAAATCCTCGCGTTGGGCTGTTGCTGCAAGACGATGAGCCGCAAGCAAGGCATCGGTACGGAAGGCCTGGGGTGTCTGGGCGGCAAACAATCCGGCGCGGTCAATAGTACCAGTGATCACGTGATCGGTTGACCCGCGCTTTAACGTGTCATTTACAGGCAGGGCGGCGATCGCTCCCGGCGCTCCTGTCAAAGCCTCAATAACCCGCTCGAACAAGGTCGCAGTCGCAAAGGGACGCACCGCATCGTGAACCACGACCCGTTTGAATTCCAGTCTTGCCAGTTCTTCGACACCCGCCTTGACAGATGCCTGCCTGCTGGCGCCGCCCATCACGGGCGCCAGCAGGCGCTCCGCCCCGCTCAGGCCGTCGATCGCCATCGTGTACAAAGCAGCATCATCAGGATGAATGACGCAGAGAACGCGCGCGAAAAAGGGCATATTCAGCAGGTTTTCAATGGTGCGCCGCAAGATCGGCAGGCCGCCCACGGTGCGATACTGCTTGGGCAGGCCACCGCCGGCTCTGACACCACGCCCGGCCGCGACAATCAGAGCCGCATTTGCGCTCTGTGCAGAAGACTCATTCATGAAGGAACCCCGACGGACAAAAACGGGCTGTCGTACCACGATTAAAATGATGTTGCAGTGCAAAAGGGATATGGCTAATGTCTAGGCAGTAGATGACATGATTAACAATTAAGCAGTTGATGGTGCGTTTGTCTGACACAGAACTAAAAATTGGTGGGATCGCATTGGCGGGCCGGGTGCTGCTGGCGCCGATGGCTGGCGTCACCGACGCGCCGTTCCGTAAGCTCGCCATGCGGTTTGGCGCGTCGGCGGTCGTCGCAGAAATGGTAGCGAGTGGGGAGATGCTCCAGCAGACAACGGCGGTGCGGCGCAAGATTTCGGCTGGCGGTGCGGGCATAAAAATCATCCAGCTGGCGGGGTGCGACGCGGCAAGCCTGGCGGGAGCGGCGCGTCTGGCGGAAGGCGAGGGCGCTGACATCATCGATATCAATATGGGCTGCCCGGCAAAACGCGTGATCAATGGATGGGCGGGCGCTGCGCTCATGCGCGAGCCTGATCAGGCGCTGCGCCTGCTGGAAGCGGTGATTGCCGCGGTTGCCATACCCGTCACCGTCAAGATGCGGCTGGGGTGGGATGATGCATCGCGCAATGCTCCGCTCATTGCCAGGCGCGCCGCTGAGGCTGGCGCCGCCGCCCTTACTGTACATGGGCGTACGCGAGCGCAGTTCTATCAGGGGCAGGCGGATTGGCTGGCAGTCGGCGCGGTCAAGGCCGCAGTATCGGTTCCCGTCATTGTCAACGGCGATATCAGCGATGTGGAGAGCGCGCGGAACGCATTGGCGCTGAGCAATGCCGATGGCGTGATGATCGGGCGCGCAGCGATCGGCCAGCCCTGGCTGCTTGGCAACATCGCCCGACAGCTGGCGGGCAGAGAGGGAGCAGGCGTGCAACCGACAGCAGACGAGATCCGGTTGATCATGCGTGCCCATTACGATGATAGTCTCGCGCACCATGGCACGGTGCTGGGGGGGCGGATCGTTCGCAAGCATCTTGCCGCTTATGTGAACCGGCTGTTCCATCGCGATGACATCGCGGGCGATGTGCGGCAGCGCTTATTGTCCGCAGATGACCCTGCCGGCGTCCAGCAGGCCATCGACGATCTGTTTGACAGCCCGCCCCAGAGGAGGGCTGCATGATACCGCAGACGAGCAGTGAATTGGTATCCTTTCCATTCGTATCGTTTGACGATGCTATCCTCAATGCGTTGCCGCATCCCGTTCTGCTGATTGACCCGCAAGCGTTGAT
>JAKFVK010000280.1 GCA_021732205.1 Hyphomicrobiales bacterium
CAGGATCGTTGCCAGAATCTGGCATAGCCGCGTTGTCCGCATCCCGGTCTCCTCACCTACGAATCAGGCGGGCCCAAGGCAAACGAAAGCTTGCAGCGGGTCAAGTGTGCTCAATCGAGGCGGATTCGCACCGACGCGCTTGCCCCGCTGCGATCATTGACCGAGATGCGGACGAAGCCGGGCCCGCGCGGCAGCCATTCGGCGCTGCGGCGGATGTCGTCTCCGGGCAACGGCACGCCATCGACGAACCATTGCAGCGGCGGCATGCCGCCCGCACCCTTGAGGAGGATCGGCTCGTCCGGATTGCGTTCGAGGCGAGAGCCGTCGGGCGGGAAGGCGACGCTGAGGCGCGCTTGCCCCAACGTTCCGCCATGGGACTGGCTGAAGCGATAAGCTGCCTGACCGAATGCACGCAAAGGCGGGGGAAGGGACGCGTTCGTCACCGATAGCGCGCCGTCTGGCGGCGCTGGCAGATCGCCGGCGCGCGGCAATCTGGCGAAGGCGTCAAACAACAGTGGCGCTGCAACGCCGCGCCCGGTCAGGCCGGAAACCGCCCCGTTATCGGGACGGCCAACCCATACGGCAATCGTCGTCTGCCGGGTGAAGCCAACCGCCCAGGCGTCGCGAAAGCCGTAGGACGTCCCTGTCTTGAAGGCGAACTGCCCGCCCAGCATGCCATCGGGCGGCGGCGCTTGGCGCAGGATGTCGGCGACATAAAAGGCAGCGAGAGGGTCGCTCAGGCGCTGCTCGATCACCGGATCGCTGGCCTGCGAGCGAAACGCGATGGTTGTGCCGCCGCGCGCCAGCCCGCTATAGAGCCGCGCGAGATCGCTCAAACTCATCCCCAGACCACCCAGACCAACGGCAAGACCGGGCACGGTGCCGTTTGGCAGGATCGTGGTCGCGCCTGCCGCGTTGAGGCGTGACAGGAAACGTTGGGGTGTCAGACGTTCGAGAAATTCAATCGCCGGAAGATTGAGTGATTGCTGCAATGCCTTGCGTACGCTCAGCGTACCCTGGTGACCGCGGTCGAAATTGACGGGAGCGTAGGCGCCGTAGCGTTGCGGCTCATCGCTCACCAGCGTCTCGGGGTGAGCGAGCCCCTCATCGAAGGCAAGGGCGTAGATGAACGGCTTCAGGGTCGAGCCGGGCGAGCGCAGCGCCAGCGTCATGTCAACCGCGCCAGCACGGGTGCGATCAAGATAGCCTGCGGATGCCACATGGGCACGGAGCGCGCCGCTGCCATTATCAAGGACGATGATGGCAGCTGATAATTTCGGCCCCAGACTTGCCACCCGCTCGGCAATGAGCGCTTCAAGGCTCATCTGAAGAGGTTTGTCGATCGTTGTGACAATCTGCTGTGAACCAAGCGTGGACGACATCAGGCGTTCGGCCAGGTGAGCGGCGTGGAGCGGTATGGGGCGGCGTGATGCGGGTATGACTTCATCGGCGGCGGCGGCGACATCGGCCCGGCTGACGGCACCCAGCCGCTCGAGCCGGCGCAAGACACGCTCTCGTGCCTGACGCGCCGCGTTTCCCGCCTGGTCGGGGCGGCGTGCCTCGGGGTTTTGCGGCAGCGCGACCAGCAGCGCCGTTTCCCCGATACTGAGCCGGCGCGGCTCTTTGCCGAAATAGGCGAGGCTTGCGGTGCGCAACCCTTCCAGATTGCCGCCATAGGGCGCAAGCGTCAGATAAAGGCGCAGGATGTCCTGCTTGCTCAGGCGCGCCTCCAGCGCCAGCGCATGCAACATCTGGTGCAATTTAGCCGTCAGACTGCGCTCCGGGCGCGGTTCAAGCAGGCGGGCAAGCTGCATGGTGATGGTCGAGCCGCCGGACACCACTCGCCCGCGCCACAGACGCTGAAAGCCGGCACGGATCATTGCCAGCGCGTCGACGCCGCTATGGGAATAAAAGCGACGATCTTCATAGGCGATCAATAATGCTAAGAAACGCTGGTCAATCGCCTCAACATTAACGGGCAGGCGCCATTTGCCATCATTGGTGAGGAAGGGACGCAGCAGCTCGCCGTGATGATCGAGGACAAGTGTTGACAGATTGCCGGCCGGCGACAGGGATGGCGGGGCAAGCTGACGGATGGCAAAGCGCGCGGCTGAGGGCGCCGCAAATCCAAGCAGCAGCACAGCTGCGCCAATCGCAAGAGTGTTCCTTGCCCGCCGGCTGATCATGGCGCGATCGTCACCTCGACAGTTCCTGCCGCCGTTCGGGCGAAGCGGTCGGGATGATACATATCCTCGAGGCTGGCGCTGGGGTGAGCGAAGCGACCGGGCGCCACGGCGCGGACGATATAGGCCACCGTGAATTCGGCCGGCTGCTCATCGCCGCGCTGAAACGCGGCGATAAAGCGATCGTCGCGAAACTCCTTGTAGACGGCAACGGGCGCGTTATCGCCAGCCGGCGTACCGGTCAGTGTCGAGCTGTCGACGAGCGTCGGGCTGTCGATTTCAAAACCCGCCGGCAGCGGATCAGTGATGAGCAGATGGGCAAAGGGCGGATCCGGGTCGGCGACCTTCAGGAGGACCACCAGCCGGTCGTTCTGGCGAACTGATTTCGGATCAACCTTGGTGCCATCGAGGCGGACATAGCTACGCTCAAGTTTTAGCTCACCTGTCGTCGCGGGCTCTGATGTCAGGGGTGAGCCGGTGACGGTAAGCGTCGCCGGCAAGGGCGTGGCGGTGCGATTGACGAGCGTTATTCTGCCCGCTGCGAGATCGTCAGCCAGGTAGCGTCGTGCGAGCGGTCCCTGATAGGCTGTTCCCTGCAAGGAAAAAGCGAGGGGATTGCCGGCCTCGCGCGCGGCACGCGCGGCCAGCGCGATCCACATATGCTCCTGCGTAGACAAAGTGCGCCGCTCGCCGCGCGCCTTGTCGATGGCGCTTAAGGTGCGCTGGAGCGCGCGAGCCGGCAGACCCGATTCACTGATGAGGGTGGCGAGCGCTGCGCCGTCGCGCAACGTCGAGCCGTAATCATTGCGCCCTGGCTCATCGCCATTGACGTCCTCCAGCTCATCAACCGCCTTGGTGAAAAGCGGCTCGGCGCGCCGGCGATCGCCCAGCAGGGCAAGGGCAGCGGCGACCTGACCACGGCCGAGAGCCGACAGGCTGTCATTTGCGCCCGTATCGGCAAGATAGCGCAGATCACCAATCACCGGGCGGCCATTGCGGGCGAGCACGTAAAGCGCGTAGGCGATGGCGTCATCGGCGCGCTCGCCCTGATTGACGGTGGCGTTGCGCAGGCGATCTAGAACGAGCGCGAACGCGTTGGCGGGTACCGCAACGCCACGTTCCCGGGCGCGGGTGAGAAAGTCACCCACCAGCGCATCAAGCCACAGATCGCTGCCGCCCGCGCTCCACAGCCCAAACGATCCGTTGGCTGCCTGACGGCCGAGAATGCGATCGATGGCAAGACGCACCATGTCATCCTGCGCGCCAGGGCTGGCGCCGGCCTGCGACAGGTAGAGAAGCGGCAGGGCACGGGATACGGATTGCTCGGTGCAGGCGAGCGGATAGCGGGCAAGCGCCTCGAGCGAGGACGCATCGTCAAGTGCTGGATAAGATGCAACCGAGAGGTTGACCGCGCCCGTGCCGGGAACAATATCTGTCAGGAGTTCGCTGCCGAACTCGAGCGAGCCGTTGGGCGGAATGGAGCGCAGGATACGCTGGGCAATAACCGCATTTGCCGGGCGTAAGGGCAGTTTGAGGTCGGCTGCTGAGCCGATGCCGTTTGGCCCGGTGAGGGTGAAGGTGAAATCAGCTGAGCCGATCCCCTGAACCGTGATGGGCATGGTCATGGCCGTATGCCCGCCGGCTGTCAGTTTAAGGATGTGCGGGCCAGCGCCCGTGGCAAGACGCACCGGGCCGTTGGTCGCGACGGTGAGCCGGTAATCGCCGGCGGGGCCCTCGACATTATTGACTTCGACGAGCAGGCGCGAGCGATCACCGACTGCCAGAAAGCGCGGGGCTGACACGGTTATGGCGAGCGGGTCGCGGACGATCACATCGGCAGACGCATGGCCCAGCCGATTCTTGCTCCACGCCAGCGCCATCACCCTCATGCTGCCGGTAAAGGCCGGGAGATCGAACGTGACGTTGGCCTGGCCGTTGGCATCGACCTTGACGATACCGCTGAAGAGGGCAAGCGGGGCTTGCGTCGGCGGGCTTGCCTGCAGCCCCTCGCTATTGCCATCGCCACCGGAGCGCAATCGCCCGCGATTACCCTGCATGCCGTCGATGAGATAGCCGTAGATATCGCGGAATTCGGTGGCAAGCAGGCGCTGTCCGTAATAATAGGCGTTGGCGTCGGGGGCCTTGTAGCCGGTGAGGTTGAGGATGCCGATGTCGACGGCGGCCAGCGTCGCGAACGCTTCCTCTCCCGGCGTGATGCCGAGCTTCAGAGGGATCGTCAGCTTCTGGCGCGGACGGACGACAGCAGGCGCATCAATCGTCACGGGGAGTGCGCGCGCCGTGGTGTCGAGGGCCAGCCAGCGCACGCCGATGGCGCGGCCGGGCTGGCGGCGCTGGGCCTCGTCAAGCGGGCGGATGGCTGTCAACACCGCATAGGTCCCCACGCCCCATGCCGCGTCGGCAGTGATATCAATGGTGTTGGCGCCGCGCGCCAGCTTGATGTTACGGATTGAATGAATGCGCTCGCCGGCGAGATAGAGCGTGGCCTCGGCATCGCTGCGGGCGGTGATGCGCAGTTTTACCGTATCGCCGGGTGCGTAGGCAGGCTTATCAGCGGCAACTTCAAGAGTATCGGGGGCATCGGGCGCCTGGCCACCGGCAATGCCGGCATAAAAGGTGATGCTGGTTGCCGCTTCGCCCGGTTTGGCGGAGAGGACGTCAAGGCGATAGGTGCCCCATTCGACGCGGGCGGAAATGCGCGCCGGCTTATCGGCAGGGATGGCGATCTCGCCATCGGCGATGCGGCGTGCTGCCGTCACCTTGTCAAAGCTCCAGCGGCCATCCGTGCGGAACCACTGGAAACGCGTATCGATGCGCGAGAGCTGCCATTTGAGGCCGGCGCTTGCCGCCAGCCGCCCGTCTGCGCCAAGATAGGCGACGTCAAACGTGGCGACCTCTCCCTCGCCGATCGTGTCGCCGAAAAGCGGCTTGACGCCGATCCATGGGCGCGGTTCGGCCAGCGCCAGCGACAGCTTGCGTTCAACGCCGCGTCCACCGGCCTCAACGAGGCGGATGAGCGCTTCAACCTTCATCGGTCGGACTGACGGCGGAGTATCGGGCAGGGCAAGGGCAAAGGATGCCTTGCCGGCAACATCTGTCGTTGGCAGATCGGTGAGCGGCTGGCGCTGGACGAGGACCTCCTCGTCGAGCAGGCCAACCTTGTAGCCGGCAAGTGCGGCAGGTGGTGCCCCGGCGGGCGAGATGATCGTCTCGCCGTCGAGTGACAGGCCGGCGGCGGGCGCGCCAAACAGCCAGCGCCCGGCAATGTCGATGCGGGCGGGTGCGTCGCGCGATGTCTCGGGGCGCGGGCTCGATAATGCCAGTTCGAGGCGGTCGGGAACGTAATCTTCGACCAGAAACGTCGTCTGTCCGATAAGCGGGCGTTTAAGGTCGCCGTAAGCCTTCAGGCGATAGGTTCCGGTCATGGCGCCCGGTGTCAGGTCATAGCGCCAGACGCGCCCGCCCGCCCCGCCATCCTCGGCCAGAATGCGCCGTGCCTCGACGCCGTCAGGACGCTCGATGACGAGGTGGATCGGGATATCCGTCCTGGCACTGGCACCGTCATCACGCAGCAGGGCGGTGACGTGGACGCTTTCGCCGGAGCGGTAGACGCCTCGCTCGGTCACAACAAACGCGTCAAGAGCGCCAGGCGCTGCGCGCCCGCCAACGCCGCGATCGGTGAAGTCAAAGGCGGTAGCCTGCAAATTGATGAAGGCGTAATCGCCGTCTTTCTCGGCAATCAGGAGAGCCGGGGCATCGCCGCCCTCGCCATTGACGAGGCCGGCGGAAAATTGCGCCGCTCCCGTTGCGTCGCTGCGCGTGGTCGCCAGCACCTCATTGTTAAGGGCGATGAGGCGCAGCGTCGCGTCCGCCAGGGGTGCGGCGCTGGCAAGTGAGCGAACTGATGCTGCCAGACCATCATCATTGAGCGCGGTCGACAGGCCAAGATCAGACACAACGAACCATTGCGTCGCCTGCGTTTCGTAATCGCTGTCATCGCTCGTCAGATCGGGGCGCTGCGCCACCATGATGTAGAGGCCGGGTTTGAGCGTGGAGCCTAGTGCCTCATTGACCGCGACAGCGGTTGTCACTTCCTCGTTCAGACGATTTTCGGTCGTGAGTTTTCCCTGCCACACCTGTTGCCCGCGTTCCTGGCCAACCGCGCGGGCGCCTGAGCCGGTCAGGGCGCCGAGGAAGCCATCAGCCAGCACGGCCTGGGCAATCGAGCGGTCACCGTACCGGTAGAAGGTGACGGCCACCTCGCTGAGATTGATGGTGACGAGGGGGATGCCGGTCTGGCCAGTGCGCGGCAGGATATAGTTGCGGCCGGTGAAGCGAACGGACGGGGTGCGATCGCGGACGTATAAAGTGTACTCGGCGGGTCGGCGCAGCACTTCGCCGATGGCAGCCGGAATGCCCTGGCGCAACGTGATCTGATAGCGCTCACCATGTTTCAGCCCGTCGACGCATAGCTGCGAGCCCTCGACCGTTACCCCGCCGGGCACGCCGCCCGGCATCGAGACGAAGGGCGTTGCATCAAATTTTTTCGGCAGGTTTTCGGAGAACTGGAAACAGGCGCGCGGCGAGGCAGCGTCCGCATCGATCTGATAGTCGAGCAGGCGAAAACCATGCTGGGTCTCAAGCTCCTCATAGGCCGCACGCAGTGCCGTGTCGTCGCGGATCTCCAGGCTTTTCTTCAGCGCGTCAAGCGCCGGCCGCCACAGGCTCTGAGCGGCAAGGGCGCGCCCGAGAACCGCCAGCGCGCGCGCCTCGTCCTGAGGGGTGGCGGCACGTTGATAGGCGAGATAGGCAAAGGCGGTGACACGCGACTGCAGATCGAGCCTTTCGCTGTAATTGTCGCGGGCATCAATACGCCCGTAAGCGTCAGACAGGCGCAGCAGCAGGCTGATATTGGCGCGGTCGAGATTGGCGGCGGCAGCGAGCGCTTTGGCGGCGGCGCGCTGGTCGTTACGGGCGAGTGCGGCGTCACCATCGCGCAGCCATTGGGCGAGCGGCCTGGTGCCGGGATCGGCTTCGGTTCTCATCCGGCTTTCATATTTCAGCGCTGCGGAGGCGAGGCTGGTGTGTACGAAACGCTTGTCGGCAAGCGCCGGGACAACGAGAAGCAATACGAGGCTCAGCTGCGCGACAAGGTGGATGATGAAGGAGGGTGCCGCCATTTTCCGTGTCTCCGCTGAGCCGCCGCCTGTCACACTACAATAAAATCACGACGCTGTAACAGCTGTGCGATCATCCGCCGCTTCCGGCTGAAAATGGCATCGCCATCCTGCGGTCAGTTTCGCAGGCCGGCAGGGTTGGGACCGGCCATGGCGATTGTCATGGAAATGGGCTTGATCCATTCGCCGGTTGGGCTCAGAATACTTATGATCAGGAATGGCGTGGCCGATATCCCTTTGGGCGACGTGATCCGGGGGCATTTTCCCGTTAATTCTGCTGATGATGGTGACCCTCGTTATCGTCTGCGTCTTTCCGCAGGTCGCGACCGGGCTGCCTAATCTGGTACTTGGTCCAGGGCGCTAAGCATGAATTTTGTCAGCGATCTTCTCGCAACAGTGACCGAGCGCGGCAGACGATGGGTCGGTCTGGCGCGCGAGGAACGTCTGCCGGCAACGGGCGCTGATCTGGCCGCTCTTGCCGCGACATTGCTGTCACGGCGCGGTGAAGCGTCGGGCGTGGCGCTGGCACGGCGCGTCCTGGATGGATACCGCACGCTGGATGACGCCGAAAAAACAGTTTTCCTGGCGGCGATCGCCGATCAGTTCGATGCTGATCACGACCGGCTGCAGAGAGCCATCGACGCTTGGACCAAAGATCCTTCAACGGCGCATGCCGCTGAGCTCCATCACGCTGCGGAGCCGCGCCGGCAGGAGCTGATCCGCCGCCTCAATCTGGCGCCGGGGGGAACGGCGGCGCTGGTCATGATGCGTGATGACGTGCGCGCCCGGCTTGACAAGATCACGGGACTTGCAGTTCTCGATAATGATCTGGTCCATTTGCTGTCGTCTTGGTTCAACCGGGGGTTTCTGGTAGTGCGACGGATCGACTGGTCGACGCCGGCCAATATCCTCGAAAAAATCATTCGCTATGAAGCTGTGCACGCCATTCAGGGCTGGCAGGATTTGCGCGGACGCCTGGAGCCGGAAGATCGTCGCTGCTATGCCTTTTTCCATCCGCAGCTGGCCGATGAGCCGCTAATTTTTGTCGAAGTGGCGCTGACACGCGACATTCCTGCCGCGATTGCTCCGTTGATTACGACCGAGCGCCCGATTGTGCCGGCCGAGGAGGCGGCGACTGCCGTCTTCTATTCCATTTCCAATTGTCAGCGCGGGCTTGCGGGCATTTCCTTTGGCTCCTTCCTGATCAAGCAGGTGGTCGAGGAATTGCGCCGCGAACTGCCGGGGCTCAAAACCTTTGTCACCC
>JAKFVK010000188.1:0-4803 GCA_021732205.1 Hyphomicrobiales bacterium
GCCTCACCGGGCAGACGCTCAATCGTAATCACATCCTCGGCGGCAACTTTGTACTGCTTGCCGCCGGTTTTGATGACTGCGAACATTGTTGACCTCGTTCGTCCCAACCTGCAAAGGCGGTCGGCTTTTTCAGTCGTTGACCGGAATTGGTGACGGTGCATACGACCACCAGGTCGCTTGCGCCCGCTTTGACGACAACCGCGCCGGCTGCCACCAAAAGATGCGGCGCGGCTTCATCAGCCGCGCCAGCGGCGTTGTGACTACCTAATTCGCAGCCGAACGTCAAGAATGGAGTGAGCGACCGGCGCGCTTTTCAAATTCGCGCGGAAACAGCCTGTCCGCGCTTACGCCGTCCGAGCTGCGCCTTGCGTGATCAGGCGGCGCGCTGTCTCAACCGCGACCGAGGCATCGCGACAATAGGCATCAGCGCCGATTTCCTCGGCGAACCGTTCATTGACCGGTGCGCCGCCAACCAGAACAATATGCTGATGGCG
This sequence comes from Hyphomicrobiales bacterium, assembly GCA_021732205.1. Lineage (GTDB taxonomy): Bacteria > Pseudomonadota > Alphaproteobacteria > Rhizobiales > UBA4765 > Raskinella. Next base: position 495 of record JAKFVK010000188.1, read on the forward strand.
GATGCCCTTCGCCTTCATCGCTTCGATCACCACCTTCATATAGGGCATCGTCGTGGTGAGCAGGGCCGACATGCCAAGAATTTCCGGGCGGTGGGCTTCCAGCGCATCGAGATAGCGCTCGACCGATGTATTGATCCCCAGATCGATCACCTCGAACCCGGCGCCTTCCATCATCATGCACACCAGATTCTTGCCGATGTCGTGTATGTCGCCCTTGACGGTGCCGATCACCATCTTGCCTGCCTTGGGAGCGCCGGTTTCAACCAGCAGCGGCCGCAGGATCGCCATCCCCGCCTTCATAGCGTTGGCAGCCATCAACACTTCCGGCACGAAGAGAATGCCATCACGGAAATCGACGCCGACAATGCGCATGCCTTCCACGAGGGCTTTTGTCAGCACGTCATAGGGCGTCCAGCCGCGCGCCAGCAGAATGCGGGTCGCCTGCTCGATTTCTTCCTTCAGCCCGTCATAGAGATCCTGATGCATCTGAACGACGAGGTCATCATCAGCCAGAGCAGAGAGGTCGATATCATCGTTCATGGAGTCCACGCTTAAGTATTATTCCAGCCTTATAAGCCATTGACGAATAAGTGTCCAAGGCTGCATTCCTTAAGTCCTGTGATTTCAGAGTGATTCGTCGGGGCCGCACTCTTGGAGGCACATCTCACATCATGATCGAAGACAACATGCGCGTCGTCGAACCGCGTGCTGGCGTCGAATGGCCGACGATTGCTCTGATCGGCCTTGTGTACAGCGCCTGGCTGGGACTTACCTGGTTTCACGATGCCATAGCCTTGCCGCTATGGCTGATCGCAGCCGCGCTGTCTGGCACCTTGTGGGGCTCCCTCCAGCACGAGATCATGCATGGGCACCCGACCCGCTCCCGCGCCCTTAACGAGGGCCTGGCGACACCCCCGTTCTGGCTGTGGCTGCCCTATGAGCGCTACCGCCAGACCCATCTCTGTCATCATCGCGATGAGCGCCTGACCGACCCGCTGGACGACCCGGAAAGCCGCTATTGGCGCCATGAGGACTGGCAGAAATTATCCGGTCCTGAACGTTGTCTGGTCAACGCACAATCAACCCTCGCCGGGCGGCTGCTCATCGGCCCGGTGTGGTCAATCGCCATGTTCTGGCACGATGAAGCACGGGCCATTTTTGCCGGCGACCACAAACGGCTTCGCATCTGGCTCTGGCATGGCCTGTGGGTCGCGCTCGCACTGTGGTGGATCATTGCCATATGTGGCCTGCCCATGTGGCAATATGCGCTTGGCTTCGTGCTGGCGCCAACCGCCATCACCTTCATCCGCTCCTTTGCCGAGCATCGCGCCAGCGATGAGATCGAGAAACGAACCGCCATTATCGAAAATTCATGGATCCTCGGACCGCTCTTCCTGTTCAACAATCTGCATTTCGTCCATCATAGCCATCCCGGCCTGCCATGGTATCGGCTGCCAGCGGTCTACCAACGCCATCGTGAGGATTTCCTGCGGGCGAATGATGGGCTGGTCTATCAGGGATATGGCGAGATCTTCCGTCGTTATCTTGTCAGGGCCCATGACAGCGCCTGCCACCCCACCGGGCGCGCGCTGTTTCGAAACGGCGCATTGCCGCCAAATCCGCGCGACCCAACCAACGACATCGTTGCCGATGACGGTGCCAGGACATTCGTCCATCGGGCGATCTGATCCTGCCAGACGTTCTGGCAGTATCCTAACCGCCGGGCTTTTCCTTGATATCAGCCGTGTGGCCGCCCGAGATTTCCAGGAGTTCCTGCGGCGTCAGACGAAACACCGCATTGGGCGTACCAGCCGCAGCCCAGATGAACGGCAAGGCCATCAGATCATCATCGATGAAAATGGAGTTTCCCGCAGCATGACCGATCGGTGGAACCCCGCCAATCGCAAACCCTGTCACCTCACGCACGAAGTCCGGCGGTGCGCGCTCGATGGTTGACCCGATCAGCCGGCGCACCTTGGCCTCATCGACACGATTGGCGCCGGACGCAATGATGATGACAGCCACTCCGGTCGCCTGATCGCGAAACACCAGAGATTTGGCGATTTCAGCGACCGTGCAGCCAATAGCTGCCGCCGCTTCCTCGGCAGTGCGGGTGCTCTTGTCAAACTCCATGACTTCGAAATCATGCCCCAGCATGGCCTGAACTTTCAGCGCGCTGGGGTGACTGGCGGCTTTCATCATCGGCTCCTCTTCCGCAATCGCGATCTTGGCAAGTCGCGAGCCCGCCGCCAAGTGGGGCTTTTGCAAATGAGATGCTTCCCGGCGTAAAAATGATCACGCCGCGTCCGCAACAAAGCAGACCTTGATGGTCGCATGGATCGCCAATGACAAGCTTGTGTGTTGCGCCGTGATTGAAACCGGCGCGCAATTCATCCAAACCACTACCTACCCTCATTCAGGAGTTAACATGAGCCTCATTCCCCGCCAGCCCGTTCCCGCCCTGTCACTGCCAACGCTCGACCACGGCCCGTTCAACCTTCAATCCGCAACGCCACAGCGCATGACGCTGGTGTGTTTCTATCGTGGTCTGCATTGCCCGATTTGCGCCAATTATCTGAAGGAACTCGAGCGCCTCACGCCCGATTTCGCTGAACGCGGAGTGGAGACCATCGCCATCAGTTCAGACAGTCAGGAACGCACGCGCGCCATGGCCGACAAGATCGACGCGAAAGCCCTGCGCTTTGCCTATGGGCTGAGCCTGCCAACGGCCCGCGAATGGGGGCTTTATATTTCCACCTCGCGCGGCAAGACCTCGATTGGCATCGAAGAGCCGGCGCTGTTCTCCGAGCCTGGTGTGTTTCTGGTCAAGGCGGATGGAACGCTTTATTATATGTCTCTGCAGACGATGCCCTTCGCGCGACCGAATTTTCAGGAAATGCTGGGCGCAGTCGATTTTGTTATCAAGGCCGATTACCCGGCGCGCGGCGAGTATACCGGCGCGCTATAATAAGCCACAGCAAGGCGGGGTCTCATGCACACCATGATCACAAACGCGCTGAGATCCTGCCTGATCGCCGGGTTCTGTCTGTCACACGCAATTGACGTGCGGGCGCAAGGTGCACCGCCCGGAACGCCACGGGCCAGTCAGCCGATTTTGTCCGATGCCGCTCGACTGCTGCCGGCGAAAGCTGTCCGTGGCATGGTGTCATCGCAGGAAGCGCAGGCGACCCGCATCGGTGTCGACATCCTCAGGCGCGGGGGCAATGCGGTTGATGCCGCGGTTGCCGTCGGTTTCGCCCTTGCCGTCACCCTGCCACGCGCCGGTAATATCGGCGGCGGCGGATTCATGCTCGTCCACCGTGCCGCGAGCGCCGATACGATTGCCATCGATTACCGCGAAACAGCACCGGCAGCTGCAACCGCCACCCTCTTTTTGGACGAAAAGGGCGAGGCGGTCCCACAGAAATCACGCGATTCAGGGTTGGCGATCGGCACCCCAGGCACGGTCGGCGGCCTGACGCTGGCGCATCGGAAATACGGCTCGGGCAGGTTTTCGCTCGCCGAACTTATCGCTCCAGCGATCAGCCTGGCCCGCGACGGCATCATCATCGACAATGATCTGGCCGATTCGCTTCGCGGTGGGGCTGCCCGCCTCGCTCGCCATGCCACCAGCCGGGCGATTTTCTTTTCCGCTGACAGGCCGCTCGCCACCGGCGAGCGCCTTGTCCAGAGCGATCTTGCCGCAACCCTGTCAGCAATCGCCGCCAGCGGTCCTGATGCTTTTTATCGCGGCGCCATTGCCGAAAAGATCGTTGCCGCCACGCGCGCGCTGGGCGGCATCATGACCAGTCAGGACATGGCTGACTACCGTGTCATTGAGCGCCAGCCGGTGAAGGGGCAATACCGTGGCTACGACATCTTCTCCATGCCGCCGCCGTCATCCGGGGGCGTCCACCTGATCCAGATCCTGAACATCCTTGAAGGCTATGATCTGGCCGCTGTCGGCGCTGGCAGCGCGACAGGCCTTCACCTGCTGGTCGAGGCGATGAAACCGGCCTACGCCGATCGCGCCCAGTTCCTCGGTGATCCCGACCGTGTCAAAATTCCTCTGCGCGGCCTCATCGACAAAGCCTATGCGGCGAGCCTGCGGGCGAAGATCACCATCGACCAGGCGCGCAAGGCCGACGACATCGCCGCCGGCAATCCGCTCGCCCATGAGAGCGATCAGACGACACATTTTTCCATCGTCGACGCTGATGGCAATGCGGTTGCCAACACTTATACGCTGAATTTTTCCTATGGCGTCGGCATGGTCGCTGAGGGGACCGGCGTTCTACTCAACAATGAA
>JAKFVK010000188.1:4813-8634 GCA_021732205.1 Hyphomicrobiales bacterium
CGATTTTTCCGCCAAACCCGGTGCCCAGAACGCCTATGGTCTCGTTGGCTCGGACGCCAATTCGGTAGCCCCCGGCGCCCGCCCGCTGTCATCGATGACACCGACCATCATCTTTCGTAACAACAGGCTGTTTCTGGTCACCGGCAGCCCCGGGGGCAGCCGCATCATTACAACCACATTGCAGGTCATTTCCAACGTCATCGATCATGGCATGAATATCGCCGAAGCAGTCGCCGCTCCTCGCGTTCATCATCAATGGCGCCCGGATTTTCTCCTGACCGAAACCGGGCAATCGCCCGATACGCTGCGCCTTCTGGAAGCGCGCGGCCACAAGGTCGTCATCGGCTCGACGTCAGGTTCCGCCAACTCGATCCTTGTCACGAAGGACGGGCTGACGGGCGCCAGCGATCCACGCCAGCGCGGCACGCTTGCCGAAGGATATTGACGCTGGCAGGCGTGCCGATCAACCCGCAGCCTTCAACCTGGCAATTTCCGCCTCAAGCGCCGCAATCTTCTCATCACGCTCCTGAAGCGCCCGCGCCACATCCTCAGCCTCAAATCGCTGCGGAATGTGCTGCGGGCAATTGGCATCCCAGGCTGCTAGCGTGAACAATACAACCTGCTCCGGCTTTGCCCTGTAGCCGTCCGGCATCAGCCGGGCGATCAGTTCATCATCCCCTTCGATGATCCGCGCCGTGCCCCAGATCTTGATGCGACGCCGGTTCATATAGTCGATGAGAAAGAGATAGGCTTTCGAATTGTCGCCAAGATTGCCTTGCGAGATATATTGCCGGTTGCCGCGGTAATCAGCAAAGCCCAGCGTCCTGTCATCGATCACCCGCAGGAATCCCGGTGGCCCGCCGCGATGCTGGATATAGGGTTGCCCGTCACGATTGGCGGTGGCCATAAACAGGCTGCGCTGGGCTGCGATGAAAACGGCAAGATCAGGCGTGATCGTGGTGGCAAAACCACCACGCGCTTCGATTTGCGCATAGGAGGCGCGCGATCCTTTACGCGTCTGGATCGCCTTGACTGCTTCACTGAACGCAACATCGCTCGATGGGCTTGTCATGACACTCATAGACCCAATTCGCTCAATGAGGGATGGTCATCCGGGCGCCGCCCTTGCGGCCAGTGGAATTTGCGCTCGCCATCCGTGATCGGCAGATCATTGATGCTGGCATGACGCGCGCTCATCAAGCCCTGCGCGTCGAACTCCCAGTTCTCATTGCCATAGCTGCGAAACCAGTGCCCGCCATCATCATGCCATTCATAGGCAAACCGCACGGCGATGCGGTTTCCCGAAAACGCCCACACCTCCTTGATCAGGCGATAATCGAGCTCACGGATCCATTTGCGGGTGAGGAAAGCGACAATTGCCTCGCGCCCCTGGAAAATCTCGGCGCGGTTCCGCCAGCGGCTGTCGGGCGTATAGGCAAGCGACACTTTCTCCGCGTTCCGCCCATTCCAGCCATCCTCGGCCATGCGGGCCTTTTGCGCGGCGCTCTCATGAGTGAAAGGGGGAAAAGGCGGTCTTGACATGGTTCACCTGTTGTGTCGAAGGGATTTAGGTCACGCACGATTGCAGGCGCATCAGGCTGCACGCCCCGATTGTCGGGCACGAAAGCGCGCCACCTTGTCGCGATTGCCGCAGATGGTCATCGTACACCAGCGCCGGGTCTTGTTCTTGCTGGTATCGTAGAAAACCATCGTGCAGGCGGGATTCGAGCAGCGCCGCAGACACTCCGGCTCGGCTTCGCAGATGAAGCGCGCGAAATCAGCCGCAATCACGCCGCACGGCCCCGCTTCGCCCGCGTCAAACCGCTCGACAAACCGGAAGCCGTTCGCACTCTTTTCAAGCAGCAACCTTACGCTGACCTGCGCCAGCTTCTGGTTGATGGCACCGATCAGGGCAGCCGGTGGCGGGGCGCCGATGCGAAACAGGTCAACGGCAGAGCGAAGCTGCTCGCGCAGCCCGCGCACCTCGGTGCCGTCAGTGCTGCCGCTGGCCGTTATGTCAGACGCCATGCCAGCTGCCACCAGCCAGGCGGAAAACCGCTCCGGGCTGGCAATCAGATCACGGAAATCCTCGCCGCTGAACATCGTGGTGTTCAGCAGATTAATCCACAACCGCCCGCCGAAAAACGGCAGCCCGTCAATGAATTCCGTGTCTTTCGCAGGGGACGAAGCCATTCGACTCCTCATGACGGCACTCAATTTGTAACTGATAAAATACTCATTGACAGGTGTTTGGTCAATTGATACCACTAAAAACATAGATAAACAGTTACAATTAAAACAGCGACGCATATGCCCTTATTTTCACGGCACAAATTCCATCGCCTGCTGTTGACCGCAGGCCTTATCGCCGGGGTGATGCTGATGACTTTGGGCCTTATGCCACGGTCTTCCCACATGGCTGACCAGCTCACCACCGCCTCGAAAACAACACTGAAATCAAAACTTGCCACGCTCTCAAAAGATGAAATACGTGAAGTCGAAAAAGCCATTCATGTTCATTTGGGTTTGAGGCTTTAGGTCATAGACATTGGCTCAGGGCATTGCCCGAACACCCGCCCCGCCAACTTGCGGGGGACGACTTGAACGATCAGGCGAACTCTGCAAAGCTCGAATTCATCCGCCATCAAGGATTGCATCTGTGCCCATACTTCAGACAAGCATTGTTCGTTCATTGAGCTTCGGCGCACTGCTCTTGGCGTACATTCACCCCGCGTTCGCCCAATCTCCAACAACGCCGACAAAACCAGGTACATTACCTGCCCCAGCACCGCAAAAAGAGACGCCAAAAGAAGTATTAGCTTCTTGGGTAAGTGCTAACGTAATGGATGGGTTTTACGCGAATGACCGCATACGTTGTGGAAATGGGGGAATATTTCACAGACTTGATCTCTCCAAGAATGATGGGGATACAATTCCTGAAGCTGCCGATTATTGCTCTGCATTGCGCGAGCATAGTGCAAAAGTCGAGCTTACGCCCGCACTCAAAAAGGAAAAGCCCAATCAAGATATTTTAGAGCCTTATTGCCAAAGTGCCAAAGTGCTGAACTTGCCCACTACCGATGAAGTGGCAGAGATCTTCTTGGGTTTCCTGAATCAAGGCGCCACAGATTACGCCAAAAGCGATGCCGTTATTCCTATTAACCTCAATAACAAAGAAGGCAAATCTGTTGGCAATTTACGCCTCAGCCCAGCAACCGCCATGGAAGCAGGATTCTCTCAGGTCATTCGCAACGTCGCAAAAGGCAAAGCTGCACCAAAACCACTATTCGAAATGGAGGAACTTAAGCCTTATATCAAAGAATGTACTAACGATAAAGGCATCTCAAATGGCGATTGTAAAGGAGTGGGGGAACAGCACGCAGCCAATTTCATTCATCAGATGGCAAACTGAATCTCAAAAACGGTCGTTTTTGAGAGACGCTTGGTGGAAGAGCATCTGGCGGCTGAAACCTGCCGTTTTATCTCTCAAAACTATCTCTTGTAATTACTCTCTCATATTCTATCTGATTTATTGAATTTTGCGATACCGAGCGAAGCGCACTATCCTCCTTTCCTCCAATTTGCTGGACATTTTCCTTTTTTCTTCCTAATATGGAGGAGATGGAGGAACTTCAATGCCGCTCAATATTAAAGATGATCATGTACACCAGCAGGCAAAGCAGCTTGCGGCACTAGAGCGGAACCCGACCTGAATGAATCGGGAGGGATTCCCAAATCAGGCGGGAAGTGATTCATACTGTCTGCCGGATGGAGGCCGGCAGGCATGTCGAGAGCTCTGTCGGTCGATCTTCGGGTTCGTG
>JAKFVK010000003.1 GCA_021732205.1 Hyphomicrobiales bacterium
CACCAGATCCGGCTGATGCTCCCTGAGGCGCGTCTCGGCGTCGTCACCGCGCGCAACAGCATCAACCTTGTAGCCTTCCGCTTCCAGATTATAGCGCAGCAGCAAGGTCAGCGGCTCGTCGTCTTCGACAATCATCACCCGCGTATGCATGACCATGGTGGACCTACTGGGCGGCGGTGGGGATGCTGGATGTATAGAGTGAATCATCACCTTTCGGCCGGTCTTCCGACAGATTTTCACCTGTCGAAACATAATACACCGTCTCGGCGATATTAGTGGCGTGATCGCCGATTCGCTCGATATTCTTGGCCGTAAACAGGAGATGCGTGCAGGCGGTGATGTTGCGGGCATCCTCCATCATGTAGGTCAGCAGCTCGCGGAAGATCGAGGTGTACATCGCATCGATTTCCTCATCGCGTTTCCATACGCCGAGCGCCTTGCCCTGATCTTTCTGGGTATAGGCGTCGAGCACATGCTTGAGCTGTTCAAGCGCAATCTGGCTGATGTGGGAAACGCCATGCACCAGCTTCTGCGGCGGCACGCCGCTGCCCATGGCAATTACCCGCTTGGCGATATTCTTTGCCAGATCGCCGATACGCTCAAGATCACTGCAGATGCGCAGCGCGCCGACAACATCGCGCAGATCGCTTGCAACCGGCTGGCGCCTGGCAATCAGCAAAATGGCGGCTTCTTCGACCTCCCGTTGCAACCTGTCGAGGCGCACATCGTCCCGGACGACAATCCCTGCAAGATCAAGGTCGCGTCGGCCGAGCGCCAGGACTGAATCGGCAACCGCCTTTTCAGCAAGCCCGCCCATTTCGGCGATCAGTCGCGTCAGATTTTCCAGCTCATCTTCAAACGCCTTGACGGTATGATCCACTGTATTTTTCCTCATGTCCTGTCGCGCGAAACTCCTCGCAGCGAGGAGACGACATATTAGACAGCTTGATCGCAGCTTTTGCAGAAGTGCAAGCGGGTTGCGCTTGCTCCGTTAGGCAATCAGGCGCGATGATCTGCGATGACGTGTTTATGATCCTTCCTTGACAATAGGGTGACAGGACGCATCGCCTTGAACGACTTCATCAAAACGCACGCAGAATGTCGAGCCTTCGGCGAGGGTGCTGTTGATCGTCAGCCGCGCCCGATGGCGGGCGAGGATGTGTTTGACAATCGCCAGTCCGAGCCCGGTGCCGCCCTTGGCGCGACTGGTCTGGGTGTCGACCCGGTAAAAGCGTTCCGTCAGGCGGGGTAAATGTTCAGGTGCGATACCGGGGCCCTGATCGACCACGCTCACCCGCACCGCAGCCGCAAAGCCGTCTTGCGCCGGCTCGCGATCAATGATGATACGCACCGTCTGCCCGTCGCCGCCATACTTGATGGCGTTCTCGATGAGATTTTCGAATACGCGGTAGATTTCATCGCGCTCGGCCCTGATCGCGAAGGGCGCGCCCTGGCACGTCAATTGCAGCCGTGACTGATTGTCATTGGCAAGCGGCGACAACGCATCGACCGTCTGGGCCACGACGGAGGACACGTCAATGATGGCCTGCGGCCTGACATGGGCGTTGAGCTCGATGTGTGACAGTGACAACAGATCATCGATGAGGCGCGACATGCGCAGGGCCTGCTGGCGCATGATGCCCAGAAAGCGGTCTCGCGCCGGCGTGTCGTTGCGTGCGGGTCCCTGCAGCGTTTCGATGAACCCGAGAAGGGAGGCGAGCGGCGTGCGCAACTCGTGACTGGCATTGGCGATGAAATCGACCCTCATCGTCTCGAGACGCTCGCGCTTGGTTTCATCGTGAAGGATGATCAGGACATAATCGGGCACACTGCCGGCAGATGACGGGTTGACGTGGATCGGTTCGACATATGCCTCGAAGCTGCGCTCGATCGGAACCCGCTCCCCGAAATGCACGGCCGGCGAGCGCCCGCCGGCGAGTACCAACCGCAAGGCTTCCGTCACTGCGGGCACGCGCAGCACGAATGACAGCGGTTCGCCCATCCGCAGACCGGCAATGGCGCTGGCGGCTTGCTCATTATGCATCACGACGACGCCACGCCGGTTGACCACCACGCACGGGTCAGGCAGCGCGGCGATCAGCAGCGCGCTGCGGTGGTCGAGATCGCGACGGATGTTGTTTGCGGAGAAATCCGCCCGGTGCCGGCTATCGCTTGACGGGACGCTCGTCACAAAGATGGTGAGTGACAGTGCCAGGAACGCCAGAGCACTCAGCCACCAGGGTGCGTCACTCATCACAGCGAAGGCGATACAAACGGCGGCGCTGACGCCAACCAGCCACAGGCGTCCGCCGTCGGGCAGAAGCCGCACGCGCTCAGGCAAGGTCGCTGCGATACGCGAGCGCTCCTGTTTGTCGATGACGCTCATGGGCCTCCGGGGAAGATGGCGTTCGGGAACAGGCTCGGCGATGAGTTTGCGGCGAATCGGTGACGAAGAGAAGACGCTTCCTTCAGCCTTTTGTCTGACGCGCCGTTTCAGTGATATGTTTTCCTCCACGCTGGCAATCGGGGATTGAGCACATGGCACGAGGCATCAAAGGGCAGAACAAAGCCAGCGATTATGAGTCCTTCTCGCTTGATGCCAAAAAACTGCCAGCCGAGATCAGGGCTCGCGCCTTCACATCCGGCGGCTATCCCTACGACAGCAAGTTTGACCGTGAGGACTACGATAAGCGCATCCATGAGCTGCAGATCGAGCTTTTGAAGCTGCACGCCTGGACCCGCGACACGGGCGCGCGCATCGTCATTGTCTTTGAAGGGCGTGATGCCTCCGGCAAGGGCGGCACGATTGCCCGCTTCCTCCAGCACATGCCGCCACGGACCGCGCGGGCCGTCGCCTTGTCGAAACCTTCAGAAGCCGAGCAGGGCCAATGGTATTTCCAGCGCTATGTGTCGGCCATGCCGACGCGTGGCGATATCGTCCTCTTCGACCGCTCCTGGTATAATCGTGCCGCCGTTGAACCGGTCAACGGCTTCTGTACCAAGGATCAATGCAAGGCGTTCCTGAAAGAGGCGCCGGCGTTTGAGCGCATGCTGATCCGCGACGGCATCTACCTTTTCAAGATCTTTCTCGATGTCGGTCACGAAATGCAGCTCAAGCGCCTGTGGGCGCGCCACCAGGACCCGCTGAAGCTATGGAAGCTTTCTCCCATCGATTTCAAGGCCGTTCACCAATGGCCGGCCTATTCGCGTGCCTTTTCCCGTATGTTCAAGAAGACCGACACTGACGACGCACCGTGGACGGTCATTCTTGCCAATGACAAATTGCGCACGCGCATCGCTGCCTTGCAGGTCGTCTTGTCGCACATCGACTATGCCGGCAAGGACGCCGAACTGGTTGGTGATCCCGATCCCAAGATTGTCGGCGATGGGCGTTTGTTTATTGATCGTTACTAGGGTCCAGACCCATTCATGTCAGCGCAACGGTCGCTGGCAGGAAGCGCGAGATCGCGAAGCAAGGCCGCAGGAAGTCGTCTGACTTTCAAGGGCTTGCGACATGGAGATCGCGTTTCCTGCCGCGATCCTGCGGACAAGAAAAGGGAGGCGAAATGGGGCGTCGAAAGGCTCAACCATACGCTTGAGTATGCTTCTTGCCTTTCTCCTGCCATTTCATCCACCCTTTTCATGCCGTTGCGTTGAAATGAATAGGTCTGGACCCTAGACACGAATGCCGGCGAGCTTGTCGTGCGTGACGCCTTGGTCGATCCGGTTGGCCAGGCGATTGAAGAAACGTCGTGCCGGCGCTTCGCACAATGTGTAGGTAAGGAAGGACAAGGCGAGGACGGCAGCGAGATAGGCAAGCGCCATCGCATCCATCGCGCCTGCCGGGCCGAAGGCATAAAGCGCCTTCGGCTGCCCGTTAACCGCCACCGTCTCGATCAGCGAGGTACCAAGCTTGCGCTGCGCTGAATTGACGAGGCGCTCGACCATCAGCACCACGAAATAATTCACCATGTAGATTGAATAGGACCAGGCGCCGAGCGCCTGGAAGACACGGCCAGTCATGAGCCGCGATACCGGCCCGCTCTCAAAGGCGAGAACAAACACCATGGCCGAGAAGACGAAAGGTGCGAGGAAGGCAAGGGGCCCGCGCCCGGCAGCCGACACGAACAGGATGACGACAAGGATCATCAGCGGCTCAAGCCAGGCTGACCATGCCATCACCCGCGCCCGCACAGCGCTGCCGGCGCGCTGCCACAGACGCTGCGTGACGACGCCGGCGAAAAAACCGGCAATGCAGCGCAGGATGCCGAAATCATAGGTCGAATCCATGCCGCGCGGTGCCACGAGGATCAGCGTCAGAAGCGCCGCAAGGCTCAGCATTGTCGACCACAGGCTGAGGCGGCGCGCACCGACAAGGCACACCGCTGCAAACAGGAGATAGGTCCAGAACTCATCGGAGATCGACCATGAAGGCTGGTTCCATGTCAGCACCTCATAGAGGTTGAGGCCATGAACAAGCGCGATATTGGTCAGGATCGTCGCGGGAGAGCTTGTGCCGGAGAAGGGCGGAACGTCCATCGCCACACCCTTCAGGCTGAGGACGAGTTTCACGGCTTCGAAGGCAACAAACATTGAAAGCAGCAGCATGTGCAGCGGCCACAGGCGCCCGAAACGGCGGAGCGCAAAGCTCGCCGCCGACTTCATCCCGTCAAGCTTGGCGCCATAGGCATGAGCGATGACAAAGCCGGACAAGACAAAGAAGAAATCGACGAAGAGATAGGAATTGCGAACGATCGGCAGGCTGTAGAAGAAGCCATTGGCCTGGAGCCGTTCAAGCGCCACGAGGAGTGCGGCAATGCCACGCCAGGCGTCGAGCACGTGAAAGCGCTGGGTCAATGGCGACATGGTACTGATCCTCAATACGCGTTCTTGAAGGTTGACGGGCTGATGAGCGTCATCACGCAGATGCGCAGATCAAACAGCAGCGACCAATTATCGATATAATAAAGGTCATGCTCGACCCGCCGGCGCATCTTGTCGTCAGTATCCGTCTCGCCGCGCAGGCCATTCACCTGGGCCCAGCCGGTGATCCCGGGTTTCACATTGTGCCGGCGCGCATAAAGAGAGATGCGTCGTTCAAAGGCGTGGTTATGCGCAACCGCATGCGGCCTTGGCCCGACAATCGACATATCGCCGATCAGCACGTTGAAGAGCTGCGGCAGCTCATCGATTGAATAGCGGCGCAGCAGCCGGCCGATGCGGGTGACGCGCTGGTCGTCACGGGTTGCCTGCCGGATCGTCTGGCCGTCATCGAGTGTCGTCATGGTACGAAATTTGAAGATGCGGAACGTCTTCTGGTTGAAGCCGAAGCGGTTCTGGAAAAAGAGCACCGGCCCGGGCGAATCAAGCTTGATCAGCACCGCAACCACCGCAAGGAGCGGCGCCAGGATGATGATGCCTGCGGTCGCGGCAATGATATCAAAAAGGCGCTTTGCCAGCCGCTCGCTGGCATGATGAGGCGGCCGCGTGATCTGCAGGCTCGACAGCGGCCCGAGCTTGGCAACCGCCATATCATCGAAACGATCAAGAATGCGCTCTGGTGCCAGATGAATGGCCGCCGGTATCGTCATGAACGCATCGATGCAGTGCTCGACCAGCCTATGATCCGCCCACGGCACGGCGATGATGATGTCGTCTGGTGTCAGCATCCTTGCCTTGGCGACGGCTTTCGAAAGTTCGCTGTCAAGCTCACGGCTGTCAGCGTGCACAAACGCACTGCCGACAAGCTCAAGCCCGGGACAATTGGCGCGGAAGCGGCGATGGAAGGCAAGAACATCGCGTTCGTGTCCCACCAGAAAGGTGCGTCGCGTCACCATACGTCCATCGCTCAGCAGCGCCCGCGACAATCCGCCAAGCGCAAGGCGAAGCGTCGGGAGGGCGAGAAGGCCGACGCCGAAGAAAACGACGATGGCGCCACGCGAGTAAAGTTCGCTCGTCTTCGCCAGGAAACTGATGCACAGCACGCATACAAATGCGGTTGTCCACGTTAGCAGGTCACGTTCTCCGCCACGCCGCGCCAGCGCATAACGCGCCATGCCATAATCGCCACGCGACAATTTGAGCAGAGCGTAGGTCACAGCGATGATAATGCCATAGGCAAGCGGCTTGCTGAGCGGCCCGAGGGACCCGTAAATGGTGGCATGATAGGCAAGGCCGGTGAGCAGGGCTGTCAGAACGATGACAGCCGTGTCGCACATGAGTGCAAAGACTGAAAAGATACCGCGTTCCGCGCTTGGCAGCGGTTCGACCATGAACAGGTCATTGGCGCGTTCGTCGGAAAGGGACATGACGCTTATTCTCCTGCAGCAACAAAACGGGGTTCGCTGACGGGCGGCTGGCCGGCATGTGCAAGCCGGCGCATCAGCGCGAACATCTCGGCGAGCTGGCGCGTCACCGCGAAGCTGGCGACAGAGGCAGCGATTCCCTCCGGCGTGTAGATGTCCAGGCGTATGCCGTTCCACGCGGCGATCACGGCCTCGCTCACCGCCGCAGCGGTCTGCGCGCGGTCCTCGCTGCGAGCCACCATTTCTCCGCTGTGGCCCGATCTCACGATCTGATCGAATTGCGGCAGGTGAACGCCGGCATACGGGCGCCCGCTTGCCAGAAGTTCAAGCAGGAAGCACGGCATGCCCTCGTAATAGGAGGTGAGAATGCCAACATGGGTGGCCCGCATGACAGCGGCGACCTGGCGTGGCGTCAGCGCGCCATGGCGTATGGTAAAGGCGGAGATTGCCGCAAACTCGCCAAACACTGTCGGGTCGGAGGCGCCGCAATAATGGAATTCGAAGGCGCCGTTCAATCTCGCGTGAAGTCTGGCCGCCACATCGAACATCAGCGGCGGGTCCTTGAAGGCATCAAGGCGGCCGGCAAAGACAACCCGCAGCTTGCGCTCGCTGATATCGAACGGGCTCGGTGAAAAGAGATCGCAATCAACCGACACTGTGCGCATGCCGATCTTTGCCGCATGGGCGGGATGGCGGGCGGCCACCCGTTCGCGAAGGTTCTGTGTGACGCAGAAGAGTTGCGCGGCAAGGCGCACCGCCAGCCATTCTGCCGCTTCGTGCACCCACCAGTGACGGCCAAGGATCGAATCCATCTTGTCGCCGCGCTGTCCCTCATTATGCAGGAGCGCCATCACCGGGTGGCCAAGCAGGCGCGCAGGCAGCACCAGTTCAAGGCGCTCGACCTCGACGATGGCGGGCGACTTTGCCAACAGCCGGCGCAGCATCGGCAGCGCCACCATGAGGTGCACGGCAAAGCGCAGCGTTACCGAAGAGGCCAGGGAGGCTGCGGCATTGATCTGCGCCCCTGGCTCCACCCGCATGAGCGGCAGGAACGAAATGGTGCGGCCTTCGATATCGATCTCGCTGATACGGCCGGTCGGCAGATCGCCGCGCTCGTCGATGCCAACCAGCATAAGCCGCGCATCGGCGGGATGATGGCGCAGGAGATGGCGGATATGCGTCTCGATGCCGCCGACTTTGGTCCCGCGCGGGTCCATGGTGTGGATTGAAACAATGGTAAACGACATGAGTGTATCCATTTGGGACGTCTGTGGCGCACAGGCGAACACATCGCCTTTCTCACGCATGGTTTTGCGAAGAGCGTGCCAAAGGACAGGATAACGTCGTTATTTTCGCAATTTTCCGGCAGCCGGCTGCGTTTGCCGCGCCTTAACCTTAGCAAAGATGCTTAAAAGCCTGTTATTGATGGCCGATGCTGTGGTCAAACGCTGTCAGGAACGCCGGGGCAGCAGCGGCGCTGGCGATCAGCGAATAGCCGCCCTCCTGAACGATGACCGAGGGCAGGCGCAAGCTGCCCCAGATCGCGCCGATTTGGGAAAACCCTGCCGTCGTCACCTTCAGCTTCGACAGCGGATCCTCGCCATGAGCATCCCATCCAGCTGAAATCACCAGCGCCTCGGCGCCGAAAGCCTTGACGGCCTGCGCCAATGTCTGATTAGCGGCGGCAAAGGCGCGGTCATCGGCGCCTGGCGCCAGCGGCAGGTTGAGAGTGAAACCACGCCCTTCTCCGTCACCGATCTCGTCGCCATAGCCGGCGAAATAAGGATAATAGGTGGACGGGTCGGTATGCACCGATGCATAGAAAACATCATTGCGACGATAGAAGATCGCCTGCGTGCCATCACCATGATGCGTATCAAAATCGATGATCGCCACTCGCGAGAAGCGCCTGCGCAGGCGCTCGGCGGCTATTGCCGCATTGTTGAGAAAACAGAAGCCCGAGGCGCGGTCGCTATAGGCGTGATGCCCGGGCGGGCGGCAAAGCGCAAAGGAGGCGGGTGCGCCGTCCACGATGTCATCGGCGCCGTTGATGGCTGCCTGCGCCGAGGCGTAGGCGGCAGCGAAGCTTCCCTCCATGGTGGCGCACGCCATATCGCCCATATACCAGCCGGCCTGACCGATGATGCCGGTCACTCGCGGCGGCGGGCGATGCGCCAGATCAGGGCCCGCTCCCCGGTAGGGATGGACGTTCGGCCACACCTCCGGCCCGCGCGGCGACAGCGCGCTGAACCTTTGGTAGGCGGTTTCAAGAAAGCGCACATAATGATCGGCATGGACAGCCAGGATGGCC
>JAKFVK010000130.1 GCA_021732205.1 Hyphomicrobiales bacterium
ACGGCATGGGATTTTTGAGCGCATCGAAACGCGCATCGGTTTTCATCAATTCGTCCATGCGGGACATGGCCGCGTCGCGCGTCTGGCGATCCGGCCATTCGATCCACGAAAAGACGATTGTCTCATCGGGGCTCGCCTGCACAGCGCGGCGAAAATCGGTGACTTTGCCATCAGGCACATCATCTCCCCAGCATTCGACAATGCGTACTGCGCCAAGCTCAACAAACACAGTGTTGCTGAGCGTTGCATGGGCAATGAATTCTTTTTTTGCTGCGGTTGGAACAGCAATCACAAATCCGTCCACATAAGCCATTGATACGACCTTTCCTCGTCAGCGTTCAGCCGCCCGATCTCGCAGTTCCGCCAGAAAATCGACGATCCGCCGGGCGTTGGTTCCAAGATCGAATGACCCGCTGCGCGAGGCGGAGCGCATGTCGATGCGACTTTCGCGCTGTATGGCGGTGATTCTTATCACCACATCATCGCGAAAGCCGTAGAAGCGGGTGCGCGCCACGGCTTCGATGATGCCGGGCGTGTAATCCTTGATGGCGTTGGGATCGGCAGGCCGCCGCGCCTCCTGTTCAGGAGCAGCCAGGCGTGGCGCCGTGCGGCTGCGGGTGGTTGGTCGCGCACGCTGCGCCCTGCCCGGCGCGGGTGTCAGAATTTCTTCGGGGGCTTTACGCTCGATGATCCGCCAACCATTGCCTTCAGCAATCTGCAGGGCCAGCGCGAACGCCTCCGGCGCCGACACATCGATGCGCAGCGGGACAACCGTTGGATAGGCTTCGCTTTGCAGGGCTTTTTGTTGCGATGGCAGCAAGCCGGCGGCGCGACCATCGCCCGAATGATCGCGCAGAGCAGCGTTGAAGGCAGGCGGATCATCGAAGTCGGTCGTTGCCTGGCGAAGATGGGGAAGCGTGAGGACAGCCGGCAGCAGCGTCGCGGGGATGACCAGAACAGCCAGCGACCAGATGATGCCGATCATGGCGAAGCGCGCGCCATCATAGCCTTCAGTCCAGATCCGCATCAGCGCCAGCACCCCACAGACAAGACCCAGCAGGGCGCAGGCAAGAAATGCACCAAGCACGGCAATTCCCGCGTCGCCATCGGCCGCGCCGGTGCGATGGAAGACAACGCCGAACACCGCCATCGGCACCGACAGCGTGCCAAGACGCCGCGACCACACGGCCAGATGGGTGGATCTTTGCGGTGCAAGCGTCCAGGCGCGTCCGAAGGTCAGCATTGTCATGTCAAGGCACCCTCCGTTGTCAGGCGGGCCTGTCGTGCCGTGCGCGGGAGCAAAATTCAAGCATTCGGCAGTTTGTATTCCTTGAATTGCGCCCGCAATGCGGTCTTGAGGATCTTGCCGGTGGCGGTATGGGGGATTTCCGCCACAAACACCACATCGTCGGGAAGCCACCAGCGGGCAACCTTGCCCTCCATGAAGGTCAACAGGCTGTGGCGATCGGGCGTACGTCCTGCCTTGGGCACGATCACCAGCAACGGGCGCTCATCCCATTTGGGGTGGTGGACACCAATCACCGCTGCTTCTGCAACGTCGGGATGGCCAACGGCGATGTTCTCAAGATCAATCGATGATATCCACTCGCCGCCCGATTTGATGACGTCCTTGGAGCGGTCGACAATACGCATGTAGCCGTATGGATCGATGGTCGCGACATCGCCAGTGTCGAAATACCCGTCATCATCGAGTATGCGGCCGCCATCGCCTTTGAAATAGGATTTGGCGACCGCCGGCCCGCGCACCTTGAGGCGGCCGAAGGTCCTGTCGTCCCACGGCAGACTCTTCCCGTCATCATCGGTGATCTTCATGTCGACGCCGAAGGGCGCGTGCCCGGTTGTTTGCTTGACGTCGAGCCAGGCTTCTTTGTCGAGATCCTGATATTCCGGTTTCATCGAGCAGACCGTCCCCAGCGGCGATAATTCCGTCATCCCCCATGCGTGCAAGACCTCGACGTCGTAGACATCGCGAAAGGTCTGGGTGACGGCGCGCGGGCAGGCTGAGCCGCCGATAACGACGCGCTTGAGGTGCGGCAGGCGGGCGGCGGGGTTCTGTTCGAGATATTGCAGCAGCATCAACCACACTGTCGGCACGGCGGCGCTGCAGGTCACGGCATGGCTATCGAGCATGTCATAAATGCTTGCCCCGTCCATCTTGGCGCCCGGCATGACCATTGTCGCGCCTGCCATCGGTGCCGTCAGTGCCAGCGACCAGCCATTGGCGTGGAACATCGGCACCACCGGCATGATGACATCGCGCGAGGCGAGCCCCAGCATGTCGGGATTATTGGCCATGACCGAATGCAGGACGTTGGAGCGGTGGGAATAGACCACACCTTTGGGATCACCCGTCGTGCCCGAGGTGTAGCACATGCCGGCAGCGGTATTCTCGTCGAATTCCACCCAGGCGAAGTCATCATCCGCTTCGGCCAGCCAGGTTTCGTAAGCCACGGCATTTTTCAAGACGGTTTCCGGCATGTGGGCAGCGTCCGTCAAAATGACATAACGCTCGACACTCGTCAGCTTGCTCGCCAACTTTTCCAGCAAGGGCACGAAGGTGAGATCGGTCATGATCAGGCGATCACCCGCGTGATTGACGATCCAGGCGATCTGGTCAGGGAAGAGCCGGGGATTGAGCGTATGATAGACAGAGCCGATACCGACAATGCCATACCACGCCTCAAGATGGCGATAGCCGTTCCAGGCGAGCGTGCCGACGCGGTCGCCAAAGCCGATACCGTCTTTTGCCAATCGCTTGGCGACTTTGAGCGCGCGCTCACGAATGGTGCGATAGTCGGTCGTGACAATCGGCCCTTCGACAGAGCGCGAAATCACCTTGCGTGCGCCGTGATTGAAGGCTGCATGATCGATGATGCGGTGCATCAGCAACGGCCAATCCTGCATCAGGCCCAGCATGACATCCTCTCCTTTGATTTTGACGTCAATGGCCAATCTGCCAGCAGCTTACGCCACGAGGCCGCAAGTGCAATCGCCGGTTATAACCCCAGCGATTTCAGCGCTGAAGGGAGATCGAGGGCAATAAGATCAGCAGCCTCTGCAAGGTCGGCGTGAGAGGCAAGGCCGGTCGTGACCGCGATACCAAGCGCGCCAGCGGCGCGCGCGGCATGAAGATCGTGGAGACTGTCACCGATGACCGCGATCTCGCTTGGTCTGAAACCGCTGCGATCGATATAGGCGATGATCATGCCGGGATGCGGCTTGGCGCCAAAGCCGGAATCATAGCCGGCGATAAAAGACAAATAGTTATCAAGACCAAGCTGCACCATCTGCTCACGGGCGGCTGCCTCGCTGTCGTTCGTCACCAGCCCCATCGGCATGCCCGTCGCGCCCAGAGCCAGTATTGCCTCGACAGCGCCCGGCAGCGGACACAGGCTGTCGAGGCCATGACGGGCAAACAGCAGATCCATCTCGGTGAAGAAATCCTGCGTCGCCGTCCGGCCGATGATGTCGGCGAAAGGCACGCCATAATCCGCGCTCGACCCGGCGATGATCGGCGAGTGGGGGGCAAAAACTGCGCTATGGGGATCGATGGCGGCAACGTCGATCAGCGCCGACTTCCTTGCCGCATCACCGGCGGCAAGATCGTCAAGAACCTTCAGCGTTGCCGGGCCCCAGGTGCGGGCGAAATCAAGGATGGTTCCATCCTTGTCAAACAAGACTGCGCGGATCGCCATCAGTTGATTTTTCCCTCACGAAGGCTCACCACTCGCGAAGCGAGGTATTGCCATGTCGATTGATCTCACCCTGCCCGCGCATCGCCTGCTTGCCCTGCTGACGTCACGCCAGATCAGTGCCCGCGAGGTGGTTGACGCAACGCTGGCGCGGATCGAAACGATCAACCCCCGCCTCAATGCCATCATTGCAGTTGATGCGAAAGGGGCGATCGATGCGGCAGAGCGGATCGACGCCGCGCGGCGCAAGGGCGAAGATATGGCTCCACTTGCAGGGCTGCCCGTCACCATCAAGGATGCATTCGACGTCGCAGGATTTGCTACCGTCGCCGGTGTCGAGGGGCTGAAGGAGAACCGCCCTGCGACGGATGCGGTGAGCGTGGCGCGGCTGCGGGCTGCGGGCGCGATCATCATCGGCAAGACCAATGTCCCGCCCATGTCGGGGGATTTTCAGACCTATAATCCCGTCTTCGGCACCACCAGCAATCCATGGAAACTGACGCACACGCCCGGCGGCTCGTCAGGGGGCGCTGCGGCAGCCATTGCTGCGGGATTGAGCGCATTGGAGCTTGGCAGTGATCTGGGAGGGTCGATCCGCTGGCCGGCGCATGCCTGCGGCATTTTCGGACTGAAGCCGACGCACGGGATCATCCCCGCGACAGGCGGTGTTCCACCCGCGCCCGGCACGCCGGCAACGCCCAACATCCGCGTTGCCTCGCCCGGGCCGCTGGCGCGGTCGGCGAAGGATCTCGCGCTCGGCCTGCAGGTGATGGCCGGGCCGGAAGAAGACGCGCTCGGGCTCACGCTGCCGCGCTTCAAGGCCCATGGTCTGAAGGGCAAGCGGATCGCGATGCTGACCGCGCATCCGCTGGCGCCGACACAGCGTGCGATACAAGCCGGCGTGGTGAGCGCGGGCGCCGCCCTTGCCAGCGCCGGCACGGTGGTCGAGGAGATCGACGACCTGCCGGCAAGCCTCAGCAACATCCATCGCCTGTTCACGACGCTGATGATGGCCCTTGTGACCCTCGATTTTCCGGAAAAGCTCAAAGTGTTTTTGCGCGAGAAGGCAAAGACGATCGCGCCCGACGATCCCTCCGGCGAGGCGGGACAAGCGCGGGGAGCAGCGCTCGATTTTGCCGGGTGGATGCAGGCGGAAGGCGAGCGCGCGCGCATGGAGGCTGCGATGAAGGTGTTCTTCCAGCGCTATGATGCCATATTGTGCCCACCGGCAACCACGCTTGCCTTCGCCCATGATCATGGGTCATTCAACAGCCGCACCTTCGATATCGACGGAACGGCGCGCCCGCATGGCGATTTTTCCGTATGGTCCTCGATTGCCGGATTGCTGCGCCTGCCCGCAGTCGTGGCCCCGGTTGGTATGCATGACGGCCTGCCGCATGGCGTGCAGATCATCGCGCCGCCCTATCATGACCTGAAGGCGATCGCCCTTGCCGGCATCGTCGAGAAACACCTGGGTGGAGCGCGCACGCCTCCCTTGTGGTAAGCGCAGCGGTCACCTCTTGCGGAGCCGGCATCTCCGTGACCAAAGTGGACCTGACTCTGCCCCCTGGACTGACACTGCCCCTTATGTCGGAGATGATCATGCCCCTGTCCAATGCCGCCATGCGCGATATCGAGACCCTGGTTCACCCCTACACCAACCTCGCGCTGCACCGCGAGACGGGGCCGCTGGTGATCAATCGTGGCGAGGGCGTGTTTGTCTATGACGAGCATGGCAAGGCCTATCTCGAAGGTATGGCGGGGTTATGGTGCGCGGCGCTGGGCTACGGCAATGAGGAGCTGGCGGAGGTTGCCGCCCGGCAGATCCGCACGCTGTCCTTCACCCATCTCTTCGGCGGCAAGAGCCACGATCCGGCCATCGAGCTTGCCGAGAAGCTGAAGGAAATCGCCCCCTCGCCCATGTCGAAGGTGTTCTTCACCTGCTCGGGCTCGGAGGCCAATGACACACAGGTCAAGCTCATCTGGTACATGAACAACGCGCTCGGGCGGCCGCAGAAGAAAAAGATCATTTCCCGCATCAAGGGCTATCACGGAGTGACGATTGCGTCTGCCTCCCTCACCGGCCTGCCCAACAACCATATCGACTTTGATCTGCCGATCCCGGGCATTCTGCACACCGGCACGCCGCATCACTATCGCAACGCGGTGCCCGGCGAAAGCGAGGTTGATTTTGCCACCCGACTTGCTGATGAACTCGAAGCGTTGATCCTCAAGGAAGGGCCGGAGACAATCGCCGCCTTTATCGCCGAGCCGATCATGGGAGCAGGCGGCGTCATTATCCCGCCCACCACCTATTTCGAGAAAATTCAGGAGGTACTCCAGCGCCATGATGTCGTGCTGATCGCCGATGAAGTGATCTGCGGCTTCGGACGTACCGGCAAGATGTGGGGCTCGCAGACCTTCGACATGCAGCCCAATGCGCTGTCCTGCGCTAAAGCGCTGACATCGGCCTATTTCCCGCTGGGTGCGGTGATGATCGATGAGCGGATGTATGACGCGCTCGTCAGCGAAAGCCGGAAGATCGGCACGTTCGGCCATGGCTTCACCTATTCCGGCCATCCGGTCGGCTCGGCCATGGCGCTGAAGACGATCGAAATTTATCAGCGCGAGCGTATCGTTGAGAAAGTGGCCGCCAAGGCGCCGCAATTCCAGAAGCGGCTGAAGGCGCTGGCTGATCATCCGCTGGTTGGCGAAACGCGTGGAATTGGCCTCATCGGCGCGCTTGAAATGGTTGCCGACAAGACATCCAAACGTAGTTTTGAAGCAAAAAAAATGGTCGGTGCCGCCTGCATCAAACATTGCGAAAAGGAAGGTCTGATCCTGCGCAATCTGCCCAATGACACGATCGGCATCTGTCCACCGCTTGTCATCAGCGAAGCGGAAATCGATCTGCTGTTTGATCGCCTGACGACAGCGCTGGACAAAACAGAAGCGGATGTGTCGGCACAAAATCTGCGCGCTGCTTAAAGTAACCAATTCATAAAATTTTCAAATTTGTCTGGCTTTTGCCGCAATGGCGGCGTCAAATCTCCGCGAAGGTCCGACATTGATACGGACCTCACGGGAGAACGCCATGTTGGAATCCTCGACCAGACCCGCCACCACCGGCGGACAGACAATGACATCCTCACATGATCCCCTGCGCGATGCAGGCGAGGTCAAGCTGGGGGCCGTAGCTGGCGCGCTCAACGCCGGACGGGTGAGCGCCAAACCCTGCATTGAAGGCAATGTGCTGCGCCAGTTCCCCTGCGATTCGGATTGACGCGTCCGCCTCGTCGCTCTTCGAGGTGGCTCACGATCATCAACCCTTCGGCGAGATTTGAGTGGCATAAACTCGCGTCCTGATCGAAGGACCGCCATGACGATTCGCTTCACGCGCCGCCAGGTATTGCGCTCTGCCTTGATGCTGGGGGGCAGCGGCCTGGCGTTTGGCGCTTATGCCAGCTGGGTCGAGCCGCGCTTTCGTCTGGCGATCCGCGAATATCGGATCAGCCCGTCGGGGTGGCCGGCCGGCCTGCGGCTTACCGCCGCTTTTATCTCCGATCTTCATGCCAGCGAACCTTACATGTCGATGCAGCGCATTGCTGGCATCGTCGAGACGACCAACACCCTGAAGCCCGACATCATTCTGCTGGGCGGCGACTATTGCGGCGGTGCCATCAACAAGCCGTTTATCGGCCCAGCCATCGTCGCGCCAATTCTGGCCGACCTTCACGCGCCGCTTGGCCGCCACGCCGTTTTCGGCAATCACGACCATAATATCGGGATCGCCAGCGTCAGGCGCGCCTTCGCGGTGGCGCGTATCCCGACGCTTGAAAATGCGGTGAACCGGATCGAGACCGAAGCCGGCGCCTTCTGGCTGGCCGGCACGGCGTCCGCTCTTGCCTATTGGCTGCGGCGTGGCAGCGAGAGCGGGCCCGAGGAACGCCCGATCGTCACCATACACGGGCGGCGTTTTCGCGGAGCGGATGATTTGCCGGGCACGCTGGCCAAAATCACCGATGATGCGCCAGTCCTTCTGCTCGCGCATGAGCCGGACCAGTTTGCGCAAGTCCCTGAGCGCGTCGCGCTCACCTTCAGCGGCCACACCCATGGCGGGCAAGTCTACATTCCCGGCATCGGCCGCCCCTTCGTTCCCTCGCTCTATGGCGAGCGCTACGCCTATGGGCATATCGTCGAGAAGGGACGCCATCTCGTCGTCAGTGGCGGGCTTGGCCTGTCGTTTCTGCCGGTACGCGCCCTATGCCCGCCGGAGATCACGCTGGTGCGAATCAGCGCATCCTTTGCTGCGTAATTTCTGAGCACAACCGTGCCAACGATTGAGCGGACATAAAAACAAAGGGGGGAAATTGAGAAACAAGCACGGTTATGCGTTTAATTGAGAGTTTATGGCCCCTGTTTTTCATGATTCTGCACAAAATTTGGTGTTTTTTTTCGTTAACGTTTCATTAACTATATTTCGATTGGGTGGCGTTGGGCGAAGGGGATGCGCGGTTAGTGCTTTGGACATCCGCTCGGTTAACGTCGCTCGAATGGCTGATTCATTGGGGGCACCATGCGCATTCTGTTTTCTGCCGTCGCGGCAACATTGATCACCGTGTCTGTCGCGCAGGCTGCAGACCCGCCGGCAGCTGCGGCACCACCGCCGCCTGACTTCGACATCGCCTTCGGCGCCAAGTGGCTAAGTGTTCAGTCCCGGCATTTGATGGAACGGGTTTAGAGTGAACTTTTCGGGGTCGATTGTCCATTGTTTGCAGATGAACTCGTAAGGCGTGAGGCCTTTGAGGGTCTTGAGCCTTCGCCCGAAGTTGTA
>JAKFVK010000214.1 GCA_021732205.1 Hyphomicrobiales bacterium
GCAGGCAGCCGAGATAGGCGGTATCGAAGGAGCCGGCATGGGTGGCGCCATCAGCGCCCACAAGACCGGCACGATCGATGGGAAAGCGCACCGGCAGATTTTGCAGCGCCACGTCATGGACCACCTGATCATAGCCGCGCTGCAGGAAGGTTGAATAGATGGTGGCAAACGGGCGCATCCCCTCGCAGGCGAGACCGGCGGCAAACGTCACCGCATGCTGTTCGGCGATGCCTACGTCAAAGGTGCGCGCCGGGAACGCCTTGCCGAAGAGATCGACGCCGGTGCCCGACGGCATGGCGGCGGTGATCGCAACGATCCGCTCGTCGCGCTCGGCTTCCCTGATCAGGCTCTCGCCAAACACCTTGGTATAGTTTGGCGCATTGGCCTTGGCTTTTTTCTGGGCGCCCGTTTCAACGTCAAACGACACCACGCCGTGATAGCGGTCCGCCGAGGCTTCGGCCGGCGCGTAACCCTTGCCCTTCTGCGTCACCACGTGAACGAGAATCGGCCCATCCTTGGCGTCGCGCACATTGCGCAGGACCGGCAGGAGATGGTCGAGATTATGGCCGTCCACCGGGCCGATATAATAAAAGCCTAGCTCTTCAAACAGCGTCCCGCCGGTGACGAAGGTGCGTGCATGCTCGACGGCTCGCGTAATCGCATTATCGATGGTGGCGCCGAAATGCTTCGTCAGCTGCTTGCCGATATCGCGCAGCGACAGATAGGTGCGCCCTGACAGGATGCGCGCCAGATAGGCCGACATGGCGCCAACCGGCGGGGCAATCGACATGTCGTTGTCATTGAGGATGACGATGAGCCGCGAGCCAAGCGCACCCGCATTGTTCATCGCCTCATAGGCCATGCCAGCCGACATCGAGCCATCACCGATAACGGCAACCACATTGAAATCGTCACCCTTGAGATCACGCGCCACCGCGTAACCAAGCGCCGATGAGATCGACGTCGAGGAATGCGCTGCGCCGAACGGGTCATAAATGCTTTCGGAGCGTTTGGTGAACCCTGACAATCCGCCACCCTTGCGCAGGGTGCGAATACGATCACGCCGGCCGGTGAGAATCTTGTGCGGATAGGCCTGGTGGCCGACATCCCAGATCACCTTGTCGCGCGGCGTATTGAACACGTGATGCAACGCCACCGTCAGTTCGACAACACCAAGCCCCGAGCCCAGATGGCCTCCGGTCAATGAGACGGCATCGATCAATTCCGCCCGCAACTCGTCGGCAACCTGCGCCAGCTTGGTGTCAGGCAGCAGACGCAGATCAGCGGGCGTCGAGAGGGTATCGAGAAGCGGGGTTGCACTGGCCATGGTCAGGCTCCTGAATTTTGTCTCGGGACGCGTGTCGCAAAACACGTAAATCTCATCGGCGGTAGGACGGTCGGTTGGTCCGTTGGCAGCGAACGCGACGTCAGGTTCACGTTTTCGATGAGAGGCTTTTCGCACAGTCCAAAGCGCTTGACCAGTTGGAATCTTAACGGTTCAGTGACGATGTGCTCTTCACGTCACACTCGCTCTCAGCCGCCATCCATGCTCTCATTATCGGGCCGCTGGCAGTGATCAATGATTGATCAAAAGGGCAGCCTGCGTTAGCTCACAGGCTGATTTGCGGCAAAAGGCGGGGAGCGCTGGTTTTGTTGACCTCTTTCATCGTTGCCGTGGTCCGCCTGTGCTTGCGGCATCGATGGGTGGTCGTCATCGCCTCTGTCGCCTTAATGGCACTCGGCGTTCGCCACGTCATCAACCACTTCGCCATCAATACCGATTCGGGCAAGCTGATCAGCGAATCCGTACCATGGCGCCAACTCGAAATTGCCTTCGATGTCACCTTTCCCAGCCGGACCGGCCTGACTGTCGTGGTGATCGACGCATTGACGCCCGAAGCGGCCGAAAACGCCGCCACCCTGCTCAATGATCGCCTTGGGCAATTGCCGCAGGTGATTCGCTCCTCTCGGCGCCCCGATGGCGGGGATTTCTTCAAGCGTAACGGCTTGCTGTTTCTGAGTACGGCGGAAGTGAAGTCGACAACCGAGCAATTGTTCCGCGCGCAGGCTTTCCTCGGCACCTTGGCCGCCGACCCTTCGCTGCGCGGCGTCATGGATACGCTGTCGCTGGCCGCCCGCGGCGTCCGCGAGAATGAAACCACCATCGACAGTCTCGACAAGCCGCTGTCATCGATTGCCGGGGGCTTCGAGGCCGCTCTTGCCGGCAAGCCTCCAGCCTTCTCTTGGCGCGAACTCTTCACCGGAACAGATGCCAGGGAGCGCGACAAACGACGCATCCTGCTCGTCCAGCCGGTCCTCGACTACACCGCGCTTGAACCTGGCCAGATCGCATCGGACGCGATCCGCGAAGCAGCACATAGCCTGAAACTCGACGAACAAAACGGTATCCGCGTGCGCTTGACCGGTCCGGTGCCGCTGGCTGACGAGGAATTTGCCACCGTCGCTGATGGCGCTGCGCTCAACGCAGCCATCACCGTGCTGGCGGTCGTGTTCATCCTGTGGCTGGCGCTGAAATCGCCACGGATCATGTTTGCTGTCTTCGCCTCGCTTGTGGTGGGCCTTGCCGCTACCGCCGCGCTCGGGCTCATGATGGTGGGCAGCCTCAATCTCATTTCAGTCGCCTTTGCCGTCTTGTTTGTTGGATTAGGTGTCGATTTCGGCATCCAGTTTTCGGTCCGCTACCGCGATGAGCGACACCGCAACGACAACATCAACGAGGCGCTTTGCGATGCCGCCGGCGAATCGGGGCGCCCGCTGCTGCTGGCCGCTGTCTCGACCGCCATGGGGTTCTTTTCGTTTCTGCCAACCGAATATCGTGGCTTGTCGGAGCTTGGTCTCATTGCCGGTGTCGGCATGCTGCTGGCTTTCGCTACCTCGATCACCCTGCTGCCGGCCCTCATCAGCCTGCTGCGCCCGCGTGGCGAGACAGAGGCGATGGGGTACGCCATTCTCGCCCCGGTTGATCATTTCCTTGCCCGCCACCGCCGTGCCGTCCTCATCGCCACCGCTATCATCAGCATCGGTGGCCTGCCGCTGCTGGCTTTCCTGCGCTTTGATTTCAACCCGCTCAATCTGCGCAGCCCGAAAGTGGAATCCGTCTCCACCTTCCTCGACCTGTCTCGCGATCCTCTCACCAGCCCCAACGTCATCGATATTCTCTCGCCCACCCTTGACGACGCCAACGCTCTGTCGGTTCGCCTCGAGACACTGCCGGAAGTCGATCACGTCCTGACATTGAGCGATTTCGTGCCCTCCGGGCAGAAAGAAAAGCTCGAACTGATCGAGGATGCAGCAGCACTTGTCGGCCCGACACTGGCGCCGGGGGAAACCAGGCCAGCCCCGAGCGATGGCGAACT
This sequence comes from Hyphomicrobiales bacterium, assembly GCA_021732205.1. Classification (GTDB taxonomy): domain Bacteria; phylum Pseudomonadota; class Alphaproteobacteria; order Rhizobiales; family UBA4765; genus Raskinella. The sequence goes on from JAKFVK010000214.1 coordinate 3,378, forward strand.
GATCATCTCGCTGCAGCGGACCGCCGCCGATCTGTCGGCTTTGGCAAAGGCAAGTCCAGGCAAGGATCAAACCGTCGCCAGGCTGGCCGAAGCGCTGGAGAAACTCGCTCAGGCAGCACCTGCTGTGCGCGCCAGGGCCGAGACAGCCTTTGTGCCGCCGCTTCTGGTGACGCTCGACCAGCTGCAGGCCGCGCTGCAGGCAAGCGCTGTCACCCGTGCCGATCTGCCACCCGACCTTGTCGCCGACTGGATCGCGGCTGACGGCAGCGCCCGCCTCGAAGTCGCACCCAAGGGTGACGGCAATGACAACGCCGTGCTGCGGCGCTTTGCCGATGCGGTACGGCAAATCGCACCAAACGCCACCGGCGTACCCGTCTCGATCCAGGAATCAGGAAAGACGGTCGTCAACGCCTTTCTTCATGCCGGCGCCTTCGCGCTGATAACGATTTTGATCTTGCTGTGGGTCGTGCTGCGCCGGCTCTCCGACGTGCTGTTGACGCTGATCCCGCTCATTCTTGCCGGCGTCGTCACCCTCGAACTTTGCGTTGTCTTCGGCCTGCCGCTCAATTTTGCCAACATCATCGCTCTGCCGCTGCTGCTGGGCGTCGGTGTTGCCTTCAAGATCTATTTCGTCATGGCGTGGCGCGCCGGCGTCACCGACCTGTTGCAGTCAAGCCTGACCCGCGCCGTCTTCTACAGCGCCCTCACAACAGCCGTGGCCTTCGGCAGTCTGTGGCTGTCAAACCATCCCGGCACGTCCAGCATGGGCCAGCTCCTGGCCCTCTCGCTGGTGACCACCCTTGCCGCAGCCGTGCTCTTCCAGCCCGTCCTCATGGGCCCGCCCCGCGTCATCAAGCAGGTGCGGGAGGGATGATCTCCTCAAGACGCGGTGCAGCACTACCATCGAACAATGTGGCAATTCGGACATAACGCCGAATGTCCATCTCGTGTCGGGTCGGACGGCTGGCCCGTGGCGAGATCGGCATATCTGATCTCGACATCTTGATCTTCACTATGCAAAAAAGCAGTTAATGCAGCACGTTGTCATCTGATGCTATCACCAAAAAATTCATGACGAATTTTCGTTTCATGTCACCTCACCCGTCGACATTGGCTCGAAAACACCGTGTTATTTCGCTGACTCTTTCGCGATGGGTTAAAAGACAGGATTCGTATAGATGTTCAATGAATTCGTTGATCAGGGCTTGACCAACTGCACGACGACGACGGGATGATTTCGCGCCGTTCGTTCTTGAGATGGTTGAGTGGCATTGCGGCAGGCTGCTTTACTCTGGGAAGTTATGCCTTCGCGATTGAACCTGGCTTCCGCCTCGTTGTTGTGCGCTACAAGATGAGGCCGCCGCGCTGGCCGTCGAACCTATCGCTAAAAATCTGCATCCTGGCCGATCCCCATTGCGTCGAACCACATATGCCGCTGGCGCGCTGGCAACGCATCATCGCCACGGCCAATGAGACACAGCCCGACCTTCATCTTTTACTTGGAGATTTCGCCGCTGGGCACCGTTGGCGCACGGGCACTGTGAACGTAGACGACATTGCGAAAGCCGCCATGGCACTTGAGGCACCCTTGGGCACGTACGGCATCTGTGGCAACCATGACTGGTGGGACGATAAAGCGGCACAGAAATCCGGAGTTGGGCCGACTTATACCGAGACGGTCTTTACCGCCGCCGGTATACCCATGCTCGAAAACCGAGCGAAGCGGCTCGAACACTTAGGCCACCCTTTCTGGCTGACCGGCACGTCATCGATTCTAGCGATCAAGCGGCGTCCCGGTCGCTATGAAGGCCGCGCAAAACTCGCGGAAACATTGGCGCTGGTGACAGATGACGCGCCAATCATTCACCTCGCCCACGAGCCTGATCTGTTCGTCGACATGCCGTCGCGCGTATCGCTCACACTAAGCGGCCATACCCATGGCGGACAGGTACGTCTTTTCGGCTATTCGCCGGTGACGCCATCACGTTTCGGTAGCCGCTTTGCCTACGGCCATATCGTCGAAGGCGGGCGCCACCTTCTTGTCTCAGGCGGGCTTGGCTGCTCAATCGCGCCCGTCCGATTTGGCGTGCCACCCGAGATCGTCGTGCTGGAGCTCGGTTCCGCCGACCATCAGGACTACACGGATCTGAGACAGGTGCGGGAGGGATGAGACCACCCCCCGACGTGGGGTGCTAATGCCTGCTATTGCTCTTCCTCGAAAGGAAACGGCGTGGGTTGCCAGTACTGGTCGACCCCGCTGTCGTGCGCTGAGCAAGCTTCCCAGGTGTGCAATTGCGCCGCAAGCCCCTTGACATCACGATCGGCCACAAGAGGATAGAGTACTTTCGCGAGGACATCAAAAAGGTCGCCAGAGCCTGCCGCGCGCCAACTTTTTTCGTGAGCTATGATTCGGACACACAAATCCGCCGACTGATCGAAATCGCCCCGAGCGGCATCAATGAACGGTTTCAGCTTGAAGTCTTCGCGCCAGTCTTGAAACATAAATGTTTTCGGCAGATCAAGATTACAGAAATCATCGATCGTCTCGACACGGCGAACCGTCGACAATCCCACCTTTTCGACGCGCTCTTTTAGATGAGCCTGAATATGATCGGTTCTCATATCCCAGGTGCCTGCTGGCACAGGCTTTATTTCTTGAAAATAGTTTATTGGCACTATTTGCCTCGGCGCAAACATTGGATAAAAAAAACAGGAAGGACGAAACTGATAATTTCTAGAAAGTCGACCAATTGTAATTCCGCGATCAACATGCCGAATAGGTATTATGTGCATACTACGATCAATAAGAATTATATCAGAATTTTTTTCCAGTAATGGTTTAACAAGCTTTCTTACTTCCGCTTTTGTAGTCAAATTTTTTGCCTTACTTCGGTAACGATGATGCGCCGGACTGACTTCGAAACCGAATACGCTTCCCGCGCCAGCTCGAATGCGCGTCCCGGCGCCAGCCCTGCTCGGCCTGTTTTTATATCGTAAATGCAGACAGTTTCAGTGTCCACATTCTCAATTGCATCGATCCGGATCGATCCTGCCGCACCGTAGAGTTTATCGTCCATCACACCTTTGAGGACAGAAATTTCAGCGTGGAACTTGTTGTCATCTTGCGCCCTTATCCAATCCCTGAGCTGAAGATGAACCTCGTTACCATATTGCTGAGGCGACAGATCAGGCAGGCGTCGTTTGACATCCACGGCAAAAAAATCTGTCATGTCCTGCACCTGCGGCAAGCGTGGGCAGTAAACTTGGGTTTCTTCTCGGTCGAGTTGACGAACAAATTCAAGACCAAGCCCCAACTGTGTTGCAGGATAATATTCCCGCGCATGGAACGACAAGATGGCCTGGCTGTCGGGGCCGTTCTGCCGCGACATGTATTCGAAGAGCGCAAGCCCCATGGTAAGCGCCTCGCCCATCGCCGCGACACCGGCTGGCAAGGTTTGCAGAAACGCCGTCTGCGTCCCATCGCCCAAGCTGCTCACGCCAGCTGACAGGGCATCGCGGAGGGCCTGTGTCGCCTCGCCCATGCCGATATCGCCGGCGCTGACGGACGTATCGACGAAGCCCGATGGATCATTGCCTACCCATCGGCCACCGCCCGGTTGTCCAGCCGGCAGGCGTGGCTGACTGGGACTATATTTACCAATGAGCAGGTCGCGTCTGAGCCCGGTCCATTCCCGGCGCAACGCCTGATTGGCGCGGCGCAGGCTCGCAAGTTCACACTGATCATGGATATCAAAGCGCATGGCATGGCTTCTATTGAATAATAGGAATATATTCCATATATAGGTAAATTGTCAAATGCGACGCGAACCGACGCCATCGAACGGTGTTTTCAACGGTTGATGGGAGGGAAACGGCTTTGCGTGAAGGGCGCAACCTAACCGGAAAAACCCGTGAGCAGAGCTCCGCTGGCGCTTAACGCCGCCCGCGCCTGTGGGGCGATGAGCGCAGTGAACTCGTCTTCGTAGCGCGCGCCTGGCACTGCGAAGCGAAAATCACCGGCCGTGGCCGGATGGCAGTAAATCTCGCTCAAACCCTCCGGCAGCCGCCGCAGGAGTGCTGCAAGGCGCTCTGCCGTCATCGCCCCCGTAAAGGCAAGGCCAAAGACCTGATCTGGCACCAAGATGCCGCGTTTCCTGGCACGCGCCGCCAGCAGGCGCGCCCATGGCTCCATCACGACGCGAAACGGGCTCGCTGCCGCCGGCTCGATTGCGTTGATGATGTCGAACGGCTCCAGCGGCACGCGCAGCGCCGTCATACCGAAGGCTTTTCCGACGTCGAAAACGAGTTCGGAGATCGTCGGATGAAGATGAAAATGCTTGTGGGCATTGACGTGATCGAGCCTGAGCCCGGTCGCGGCGAAGGCTAGGAACTGCGCCTCGATCTCGGCACGCATTTGCCGGCGCACGCTGGGTTTGAAAAAAATCTCAGCACCAAACCGCGCCATATCGCGGCGCAGCACGCCTGTCGCGTCGACCAGGTCGGGAATGCGGGTGGCCGGCAGGCAGGGCAGCGCTTCCACGAGCGTGAGATGCAGCCCGACATGGAGCGTCGGTATGCGCTTGGCGATCGCAACCGCCTCCGCCGCCGCCGGCCCCGCCACCATCAAGCTTGCGGCAGACAGGATCCCGTCGCCATGAGCAATCTCGACGGCCGCGTTGACCTCGCCCGACAGGCCGAAATCATCGGCCGTGACGACCAGTCGTTTCAGTTCACCGCCTCGCGACGCTCACGCAGGAAGTGGAAGAATTCGACACCCTCGCGCAGACGGCGCTTCATCATCGTCGGGCTGGCCACCATCTCGCCGACGATGGAGGCGATCTTGCCGGCACGGAAGTAGAAGCGCTTGTAGAAATCCTCAACCGAGGTGAAGATTTCCGTGTGGCTCAGATGCGGATAATGCAGCGGCGCGATCTGCACCCCATGCTCGTCGACCAGTTCCGCATTGGCATCGTCAAGCCAGCCATTCTTGCGGGCCTGATCGAACAGGAACGTGCCGGGATAGGGCGCGGCGAGCGATACCTGGATGGTGTGCGGGTTGATCTCGGTGGCAAACTTGATCGTCTCTTCGATCGTCTGCTTCGTCTCGCCCGGCAGACCCATGATGAACGTGCCGTGGATGGTGATGCCGAGTTCGTGGCAATCCT
>JAKFVK010000228.1 GCA_021732205.1 Hyphomicrobiales bacterium
CTGCCAAGGCCCATGATCCCGCCCATGGCGCCAAACATGCCGCCGCTTGGCGCCTTGGCGATGAGGTCGTCAGCGCCCGGGAGCTTTTCCATCATGGTTGCCACATGCTCGCTTGGGCCTTCCTTCTTGAGAAAGCCCAGAATGGCGCCGATCGCCTTTTCCGCTACACTCGCATCAATGCCGGCTGCTGCCGCGACTTTGGCGATGATTTCGTCCATATGTTCCTCCCGGCATCGCGCCGTTTTGTGTTCGCTGCCATCCTTCTCATAACGGCGCCATCTCTGGCAAGCCCGTGGGAATGCGGGTAATCTTGAGCCCTTCGCGCGGCGATTGCCGCCACCCCGCAGGCACTCTATAAGCCGCCCGAACCGTTGATGGCTGAGGATGGCAGGATCAAGACATGGCAAACAAGCTTCAGGATGGAATGATCTATATTGGTGGGGGCGGCGTTGATCAGTATCTCACTCTCAAGCTCGCCAATCGCCACGGTCTGGTGACGGGCGCCACCGGCACCGGCAAGACGGTGACATTGCAGGTGCTGGCGGAAGGCTTTTCGGACGCCGGCGTGCCGGTCTTTGCCGCTGACATCAAGGGCGATCTCTCGGGCGTCGCCGCGATGGGTGAGGCCAAGGATTTCATCACCAAGCGCTGCCAGGACATCGGTTTTGATGACTTTGCGCCAGATAAGTACCCGGTCGTCTTCTGGGATCTTTTTGGCGAGATGGGCCACCCCATCCGCGCCACCGTCAGCGAGATGGGCCCATTGCTGCTGTCGCGCCTCATGAGCCTCAATGAGGTGCAGGAAGGCGTCCTCAACATCATTTTCAAATACGCTGACGAGCACGGGCTTCTGCTGCTTGACATGAAGGATCTGCAGGCGGTTCTGCAATTGCTTGGGGCTGACAAGGAATTACAGGCGGAACTGAAGGCAGCCTATGGCAATGTCTCGCCCCAGACAGTCGGCACGATCCAGCGGCAATTACTGGTGTTGCAGCAGCAAGGCGGCGACAAGTTTTTCGGTGAGCCGGCGCTCGATCTGAAAGATCTGATGCGTGTCACCCGCGACGGGCGCGGCACGATCAATATTCTTGCCGCCGACAAGCTGATGTCCTCGCCCCGCCTCTATGCGACGTTTCTGTTGTGGCTGATGGCGGAACTCTTCGAGCAGCTTCCCGAGGTGGGTGATCCTGAAAAGCCCAAACTCGTTTTCTTCTTCGATGAGGCTCATCTGCTGTTTGACGAAGCGCCAGACGCGCTTCTCCAGAAAGTGGAACAGGTGGTCCGCCTCATCCGCTCAAAGGGCGTTGGCATCTACTTTGTTTCACAAAATCCAATCGACGTGCCGGACAAGGTGTCCGCCCAGCTCGGCAACCGCGCCCAGCATGCGTTGCGCGCCTTCACGCCGCGCGAGCAGAAGGCGGTAAAGGCTGCGGCTGAAACCTTCCGTCCCAACCCCAAGCTTAATACGGCAAAAGTCATCATGGAGCTTGGCAAGGGCGAAGCGCTGGTCTCGGTGCTGGAGGGTAACGGTACGCCGACCATGGTCGAGCGCACCCTCATGCGTCCGCCATCCGCCCGTATTGGCCCAGTGACGGATGCCGAGCGCAGGGCGGTGATGGCTGCTTCACCTTTTGCCGGCAAATACGAGGACGTGATCGATCGGGAATCAGCTTTCGAGCGACTGAGCGGCAAAGCTGCCGCCAGCGCGGGCCCGCAAGGACATAACGCACCGACGCAGGCAATGCCGGCTCCGCAGGAAGCCGCAGCTGCCGGCGGCGGCATCATGGATCAGATCGGCGGCGTTCTCGGCGGCATTTTTGGCCAGTCCGCGCCTCCTCCCGTCGGCCCGCGAGGGGGAAGGGCGCCGCAACGTCAGTCGGTCGGTGAGGCAGTTGTCAAAAGCGTGGCGCGCTCGGTCGCCTCTTCGGTCGGTCGGCAGGTCGGCTCTGCGATTATCCGTGGTGTCCTCGGCTCGATGCTGAAACGCTGAAACATGCTGCGCGCCTATCTCCACGAGCAGCACAACATCGTCATAGCCGGCGATCATCAGCTTGATGCTCTTCCCGGCAATGTCGTGTGGATGGATCTTGTCGAACCGACAGAACTGGATGAGCGGCAGGTCGAACATTGCCTCGGCATCAATGTTCCGACCCGTGAGGAGATGCAGGAAATCGAGGTGTCGAGCCGGCTTTATACAGAGGACGGCGCCGTCTTCATGACGGCGGCGATCATCAGCCATGCAGATACCGGCAATCCGATCATTTCGCCGATCACCTTCGTGCTGGCCGGTGAGCGTCTTATCACCGTGCGTTATACCAAGCCGCGCGCCTTCGACACGTTTGCTCAAAAGCTGGTGCGTCACAACAACCATGACAGCGCCGGCCCCTTGATTTTTGCTGGCCTGATCGAAGCAATCATCGACCGTCTCGCCGACATCCTGGAAAGCGTCAATGTCGATATGGACAAATTATCGATGGAAATTTTCGATGCCGATCCTGAACGGGCCGCCGGGCGCAATTTTCAGGAAATTTTGCGCCGCATCGGCAAAAGAGGAGATTTTGCTACCAAATCGCGCGAGAGCCTCGTATCACTTGCCCGCATTGCTCATTATTTCAACGAAACGGTCGACCTGCTCCACCTTCCCTATGGTCGTGATATGAAGAACCGCATGGCGGCGATCGACAAGGACATCGGTTCACTGCTCGATCATACGAATTACATTTCCGGGCAGGTGAGCTTTTTGCTGAACGCGTCCCTTGGGCTCATCAATATCGAACAAAATGCCATCATCAAGCTCTTCTCGGTGGTCTCCGTTGTCCTCATGCCGCCGACCTTGATTGCCTCGATCTACGGCATGAACTTCAAGGGCATTCCCGAACTCGATTGGCCGTTTGGTTATCCGATGGCGCTGTGCATGATGGCGATCTCGGCCGCGCTGCCTATCTGGTTCTTCAAGCGCAAGCGCTGGTTTTGAGGCGGCGGGGAAGGCTGAGCAGATGGGAAGAACCAGAAATGCGATATTGCCCGTGATGGCGATCACGGCGTTCAGGGGGCGCCGTGAGGCCTTGTTTTCGCAGCCCGTCCAACGCGCTTCTTCATAAACCGTAGGAAGGCCCGTCAACATGTGCGGTATTGCCGGCTGGAGTGATCCGCGGATGGGAGCGGGCGACGCCGCCAAAGCGCGGCTTTTGCGCATGTGCTCCACGATCCTTCATCGCGGCCCTGATGACGAGGGCTCCTTTATCGATGAGGGCATCGCCCTTGGCATGCGGCGATTGTCGATCATTGACATTGCGGGCGGACATCAGCCGATGACGACGCCCGATGGCAATCTGACCATCGTCTTCAATGGCGAGATCTATAACCATCACGATTTGCGCAACCGGCTGATTGCGCAGGGGCATTCTTTCCGCACACGCAGCGACACCGAAGTGGTGCTGCACCTGTTTGAGCGCGACGGGCTGGAAAGCCTCAATTTGCTGAACGGCATGTTTGCGATTGCCATCTGGGATCGCCGCCGGCGCAGCCTTTATCTGTTGCGCGACCGCATGGGGGTAAAGCCCCTTTATTATGCCTGGGATGGCAAGCGGTTGATCTTTGCCTCCGAGATCAAGGCCATCTTGTCTGCCTTGCCGCTGCGTCCCGCCGTCAACGCGCAGGCGATCTGGGATTATTTCACCTTCCGCTATATTCCCCAGCCGCAAACCATTTGGCAGGGGATTTACAAGCTACCACCCGCACACCACCTCACTTTGCGCGCTGGCGCCACCGCCCCGCTGATCGAGCGCTGGTGGGATATTCCCACACCCGCGCCGCAAGCCTGGCAGGATGCCGATCATATCGCCGAGTTTGACGTTTTGCTGAGCGATGCAACGCGCCTGCGCATGCTGGCGGACGTGCCGGTCGGCGTATTGCTGAGTGGCGGTCTTGATTCAAGCCTGCTGGCGGCGCGCGCCACAGGGGGCCCAAGGCTCAAGACATTCTCGATTGCCTTCGAAGACGCCGGCGACATCGACGAGCGCCCCTATGCGCGCCAGGTGGCTCGCCGTATCGGTTCTGATCACAACGAAATCGCCATCACTCATCAGCAGGTACGGGATTTCCTGCCCGACCTGGTTCACTACGCTGATGAGCCGCTGGCGGACGCGGTGTGTGTGCCGATGCATTATGTCTGCAAGCTGGTTCGCGAACATGTAAAGGTCGTTCTGTCGGGTGAAGGTGCCGATGAGACGCTGGGCGGCTATTCCTTCGATCAGGCGGCCAAGCAATGGGATGGCGCCGCCGCGCTCGCGCAGGCGGGTGACACCGGGGTTGATCCCGCCCTTCTTGATCTTCGCCGCGCCAGATTGCCGCCGACGATGACGGCTTACCTCAGCGACGAGCAGAAAGCGTTGCTGTTTCGTCGCAGCGATTACGCCGATTCTCACGCCGGCGACCGGCAGGCCCTTGTCCGTTACGGTGACGCGACCCCGCTGTCGCAGGCGCTCTATCTCTATTGCCAGGATTGGCTGGTCGAAGACCTGCTGATGAAGGCGGACAAGATGTCGATGTCGACCTCGGTCGAACTGCGCACGCCCTTTCTCGATTATCGCCTGGTTGAGGCCGCCGCCCGGCTGCCGGACCATCTGCGCGTGGGGCGCGATGCCTCCGGCATCTATGAGACAAAGCGCATCTTGCGTATCCTCGCCCGGCGCGGTGAATTGCCCGACGATATCGTCGAGCGCCCCAAAATGGGCTTTCCTGTTCCCATATACGAATGGCTGCGCGATCCCCGGCGCCTGTTATCCGTCGTCACCGATCATCTGACCGGGCCGGGGATACGCCTGCATGAATGGCTTGACCCGCAGGCGCTCGCTGCCGTCGTGGCGCTGGGCACGGCGGTGCCGGGCAAGCGCAAGAACCAGCACATTCTGTTCAATGCGCTGGTGATGGAAATGTGGCTGCGCCACTGGACATGAGACGGAGCGATCCATCCCACATCCCGCGCGTTCCGAGCCTATTTGAGCTTGTCGGCCACCTTGTCGATGCCAGCCTTGGCACAAACCTCGTCCTTGTCGCCGCCAGGCGCCCCCGAGACACCGACCGCGCCAATGGTCTCATTGCCAACCTTGATCGGCAGCGCGCCGGCAAGCGCTATAAAGCCCGGCAATGTGCCCTGCGCGACGCGGGTGTTGGTCGGCTTGAAATACTCCTCGGCGAACTGGGCTGAAGGCACACCAAGCGTGCGCGAAGTGTAAGCCTTGCGCCGGCTGTTCTCCACCGTGTGCGGGTTCGTGCCATCGCCGCGGATCATCATCTTCACCTCGCCCGCCCGGTCGAGCACAGTTACCGTTACCCTGAAGCCGCTCGCCGTGCAGCTTGCCATGGTCGCCTGTGCAATCTCATTGGCAATCGCCAGCGACAGATTCTTCTCGCTCAGTAATTCCTGGGCCCCCGCCGCTCCGCCCAAAGCCATTGTCGCGGCGCCTGCCATCATCCAACGCGTCAACATGTTTGCTCCCCTGTTTGCCCGGCCGTTTGCTTACGCCGGTGGCGCATTGAAGACGAGGCGGGGGCAGAGTGCTGTTCACGGTTTGGTGATGACACGCCACGATCCGTGGTGCGCAACCTCCAACGCGCTTTTCGAAATGAACCTGTCGAGGTGCTCGCGGCGGTGAATGCTCCGCGTCAGCGAGCGCTGGACACAAAATCGTCAGGCGAGTGCTGCATCGCCAAGGAGCACGATCCGCGACGTACCGGTGAGCACGATTGAATACCGGGCAACGACCGTCATCGCCGTGCATCGTGTGCTGAGCGCGCACGAGCTGGTGAAGGGGTGAGTCCACTCATCTCCTGATCATCTGGCCGGGCACTGACTTGCCGGACGGCCCGTAGTGGTCATAAAAGACAGCGCACGCGATCACCGCGCCGGCTGATGCCACCGATTCCTGGCTTTCGCGCAGGCGCTGCTCAAGATATGATTTATGGGGCTGCGTATTGGCGTTGATTTTCGCGCGCCGCACCGCCTCATTGATCGTGACCAGGTCGACCACATAATTTGTGCACCATTTTGACGCCACAAACAGTGACGTCGCATGCTGCATCACGTTGATCTGCTCTTGCGACATGCCGCGAGACGGCCCGGCCTGCGCGCGGCTGATATCATCGTAAGCCAGAACATACCCCGCCCGATCGCCCGTCTCGGCGCGGCCATAGCCAAAAACATAGCCACCGTGCCGAGATGGCGGGACGTCTGACTCCCACACGATTCGCGTCCCCGCCTCAAGCACCCGGCACCCCTTGGGCGGCCTCGGCAGGCCGGTCTGGCCCTTGGCGATAAGGGCGAGAGCCGGCGCCTCGGTCTGACAGAAAACCCCGCCCTGCGCGCTGATCACATGATCGTCACGGGCAAAACAGACCCCGACAAAAGAGAGCGGGACGACGCACCACAAGAGCATTCGCAGCATCAGGAAGACCTCTTCAATCGGCGAAGCGCCCGGCGGGAAATAGTCAGGAAAATACTTTACCCCCCCTTCGCCTCCACATAAAGCTTCCCCCCGCCGGCGAGAAATTTCTCGCTCATTTCGGCCATGCCGGCGAGTGCGGTCTTCTCATTGTCGAGAAGTTCGGCTGCCTCTTTGCGGATATCCTGCGTGATCTTCATCGAGCAGAATTTCGGCCCGCACATGGAGCAGAAATGCGCCGTCTTGTGCGCGTCCTTGGGCAGCGTCTCGTCGTGATAGGCGCGCGCCGTATCGGGATCAAGGCCGATATTGAACTGATCCTCCCAGCGGAATTCGAAGCGCGCCCGGCTCATCGCGTCGTCCCTGAGCTGGGCTGCCGGGTGACCCTTGGCAAGATCGGCGGCGTGGGCAGCGATGCGGTAGGTAATGACGCCGGTCTTCACATCATCGCGATTGGGCAGACCCAGATGTTCCTTCGGCGTGACGTAGCACAGCATGGCGGTGCCAAACCAGCCGATCATGGCAGCCCCGATGCCCGACGTGATGTGGTCATAGCCTGGCGCGATGTCGGTTGTCAGTGGCCCAAGCGTATAGAAGGGCGCTTCGCCGCATTCCTTCAACTGCTTGTCCATGTTGATCTTGATCTTGTGCATCGGCACATGGCCGGGGCCCTCGATCATCACCTGGCAGCCCTTGTCCCACGCCACTTTCGTCAGCTCGCCCAGCGTCTCCAGCTCGGCAAATTGCGCCCGGTCATTGGCATCCGCAATCGAGCCGGGGCGCAAGCCATCGCCCAGCGAGAATGAAACGTCATATTTGCGCATGATGTCGCAGATATCGCCGAAATGCTCATAGAGGAAGCTCTCGCGATGACCGGCCAGACACCAGCGCGCCATGATGGAGCCGCCACGGCTGACAATGCCGGTGACACGATGGGCGGTGAGCGGCACATAAGCGAGGCGCACGCCGGCATGGATGGTGAAATAATCGACGCCCTGTTCGGCCTGCTCGATGAGGGTGTCCTTGAACACTTCCCAGTCGAGCTTCAGCGGATCGCCGCCAACTTTTTCCAGCGCCTGATAGATCGGCACCGTGCCGATGGGAATGGGCGCGTTGCGCAAGATCCAGTCGCGGATATTGTGGATGTTGCGCCCCGTTGAAAGGTCCATCACGGTGTCGGCCCCCCAGCGGATCGACCACACCATCTTTTCCACCTCTTCGGCAACCGAGGATGTGACCGCCGAATTACCGATATTGGCATTGACCTTGACGAGAAAATTGCGGCCGATCGCCATCGGCTCCAGTTCCGTGTGATTGATATTGGCCGGGATGATGGCCCGCCCGCGGGCGATTTCCTCACGCACGAATTCCGGCGTGATGAAGGGCGGAATGGCAGCACCGAAACTCTCGCCATCGGCGATGATGGCTTCAGCATTGTCTACCGCCTTCTCGCGCGCCAGATTCTCGCGATGCGCCACATAGGTCATCTCAGGGGTGATGATGCCGGCGCGGGCAAATTCATATTGCGTCACCATCTGCCCATTCTGGCCAACCCGCACCAGGCGGTTTGCCGGGCAGGCAGGCACCAGCTTATCGAGTGGCACGAAGCCATTGTCCTCGGGCTTCACCGCGCGGGGTGTTGCGGCGGCAAAACCGCGCCCGGCAATCCACGCTTCGCGGATTTGCGGCAGGCCATTGGCCAGATCGATTGTGGCGGTAGCGTCTGTATAAGGGCCCGAGGCATCATAGACCCGGACCGGCGGCTCGCTGGCTGATGGGTCAAGCGCGATCTCGCGATAGGGGACGCCGATGCCATGAAGACCGGGGAACTGTCCGTAGCGTTTGGCCGAGCCGGTGACGGGACCGGTGGTGACGGTTTGCGGCGCGGCAGCTTCAGGCTTCTGGTGAATGGTCATGAATTATCCTCCACATGTGTGACGGGCACGGGCGGGGGGAGGGAGCGCGGGTTGCGCAAGATCCGTCCCTCCGCCGGCATGACCCGGATCAGGTTCAAGGGTCACCGCGCCGGCAATCTGCCTGTCGGTATCTCAGCCCTCTCGGCAGGGCCCCCCTCGGATAGGTGTCAAGGTCT